>CAZMCJ010000028.1:0-11674 GCA_964564795.1 uncultured Eubacteriales bacterium
AACCAGAATGGGCTCTATGGCACGTGGTGAGCTTTTTAAGGGGCGCATTACAACCATTGACCAAACAATCGAAAAGCTCGATAAAATCACCAAAGAGAGTGTGGACAGTGTTGCGAAAGAAATTTTTGATTTTGACAATATGAGTATGGCTGTTGTGGGGGATACGAATGAAAGATATTTATAAAAACCTAATTGATGAGGCAAAAAACACAATGGAGAATGCATACGTGCCATACTCTCATTTTAGTGTTGGTGCGGCTGTGCTTGCAAAAAGTGGTAAGATATACACAGGGTGCAACGTTGAGAACGCAACTTTTGGCGCAACGTGCTGCGCAGAGCGTGTGGCTATCTTTAGTGCTGTTGCAGCGGGGGAGAGGGACTTTGCGGCAATAGCCATAATATCATCCGGCGAGGATTATTGTTACCCTTGTGGTATATGCAGGCAGGTTATTGTGGAGTTCAGTCCCGAGATGGAGGTTATCTGCGGGTCGGCAACGGGCGGATACAAGGTGCATAAGGGACATGAGCTTTTGCCCCACTACTTTACATTAAAGTAATAAATATACAGTAAACCATATGCATATTTGAATATAGTTGTATAAAGTAATAAATATACGCTAATTTTACAAAAAGTATTGCATTTTTATTCATAGAGATATATAATGAGTACAATGATTAAAACATTTGGAGGAAATTGAAATGGCTGATATAAAAAAGGTTATACTTGCATATTCCGGGGGACTTGATACCTCCGTTATTATTCCATGGCTAAAGGATAACTACGATGGCTGTGAGATTATTTGTGTTGCGGGCAACGTAGGGCAAGGCGTGGGAGAAACTGACGGGCTGGAGGAGAGAGCCCTTAAAACCGGAGCATCCAAGCTTTATATTGAGGATATTACAGAGGAATTCGTTTACGATTTCATATTCCCAACCCTTAAGGCTGGTGCAGTTTACGAGAAGAGATACCTTTTGGGCACATCTTTTGCTCGCCCAATTATTGCAAAAAGGCTTGTTGAAATTGCAAAGAAAGAGGGTGCAGACGCAATTGTTCACGGCTGCACAGGCAAGGGCAACGACCAAGTGCGTTTTGAGCTTGCAATTAAGCACTTTTCACCCGATATGAAAATTATTGCACCATGGAGAACGTGGGAAATTAAGAGTCGTGACCAAGAAATTGACTATGCGATTGCAAAGAACGTTCCCATTAAATTAACAAGGGAAACAAGCTACTCTAAAGATAAAAACCTTTGGCACCTATCCCACGAGGGGCTTGATTTGGAAGACCCTGCAAACGAGCCAAAGTACGAAGAAATTCTTGAGATGGGTGTTAGCCCTGAGATGGCGCCAGACAAGGCTACGTATATAACAATCTCATTCGAGCAAGGTATCCCGGTTGCGCTTGATGGCAAGAAGATGGACGGAATTAGCCTTATCGAAGCTCTTAACAAGGTTGGCGGAGCAAACGGAATTGGTATTGCTGATTTGGTTGAAAACCGTCTTGTTGGTATGAAATCACGTGGCGTTTACGAAACCCCGGGGGGAACAATCTTGTTCCACGCTCACGAAGTTTTGGAAACAATCTGCCTTGATAAGGAAACATCACACTACAAGGAGCTTGTTGCACAAAAATTTGCAGAACTTGTTTACAATGGCCAATGGTACACACCGCTTAGGGAGGCGCTTTCCGCATTTGTTGATGAAACTTCAAAAACGGTTACAGGCGAGGTTAAGCTAAAGCTTTATAAAGGCAACATTATGAATGCAGGCGTTACATCTCCATTCTCTTTATACAATGAGGAGATTGCGACCTTTGCAGAGGACGATGTTTATGACCAAAACGATTCCAAGGGCTTTATTAACTTGTTTGGTTTGCCAATACAAGTTAGGTCTATGATGATGGAAAAAAATAATATTGACAAGAAATAAATAACGGTTGGGCAGGCTTATGGTCTGCCTATCCTTATATAGAGGTGTATATATGAAGATGTGGAGCGGAAGATTTGCCAAGGAAATAGATAGTGCAGTTAACGATTTTAACTCGTCAATCTCTTTCGATAAAAGGCTTTATAAAGAGGATATTGAGGGGAGCATTGCCCACGCAACAATGCTTGCAAAGTGCAAGATTTTAACGGATAATGAAAAAAACGATATAATTTGTGGGCTAAAAGAAATTTTAGAGGATATTGAAAACGGGAAAGTTGAGCTTAGTGTGGATGCTGAGGACATACATATGAATGTGGAGAGCATTTTGACGGCGCGCATTGGTGATGCCGGCAAAAAGCTGCACACAGCACGCAGCCGAAATGATCAAGTGGCACTTGATATACGGCTTTATATAAGGAAAGAGATTAAGGCGATTAAGGAGCTGCTTATATACCTTGAAAGTGTGATAATGGAAAAGGCAAGTGAAAATTTGCAAACCATTATGCCGGGATACACACATCTGCAAAGAGCGCAGCCGATAACCTTTGCGCACCACTTAATGGCGTATGGGCAGATGTTCAAACGGGATATTACAAGGCTAAACGATTGCTTGGAGCGTATGGACGAAATGCCGCTGGGCAGTGGAGCACTTGCAACCACCACCCATAAGATAGATAGGTTTTTGACAGCGGAACTGCTTGGCTTTAAAAAGCCAACAGCAAATAGTTTGGATTCCGTTGCGGATAGGGACTTTTTGATTGAGCTTGCAAGCGATATTTCAATAATTATGATGCACCTTTCTCGTTTTAGTGAGGAAATTATACTGTGGTGCTCCACCGAGTTTTCATTTATTGATTTGGATGATGCGTACTCAACCGGCTCCTCCATTATGCCACAAAAGAAAAACCCCGATATTGCGGAGCTTGTGCGTGGTAAGACGGGCAGAGTGTATGGCAATTTGATGGGTATTTTGACGGTGATGAAGGGGTTGCCACTTGCCTATAATAAAGATATGCAAGAGGATAAAGAGGGTATTTTTGACTCCATCGATAACGTTAAAATGTGCCTTAGCATTTTTGCGGATATGCTGAAAACGATAACGGTAAAAGAAAAAAATATGCACGATGCGGCGGCGGGTGGGTTTACCAACGCAACGGATTGCGCTGACTATTTGGCGAAAAAGGGTGTTCCGTTTAGGGATGCATACAAAATTGTTGGCAAAATGGTTGCCTATTGCCTTGAGCAAAAAACGTCAATCGAACGCCTTTCTATGAAGGAGTTTATGAGCATATCCAGCCACTTTGACGATAGTGTTTACGAAGCTGTGGCGCTGAAAACGTGCGTGAACGAGCGCAACGTTTATGGAGGACCAAGTCCGGATATGGTGGCAAACCAAATTGCAGATTTGGATAATTTTATAAAGGGGGAGAAGAAGTGATTAAAGCGGGAATAATCGGCGCAACAGGGTATGTAGGGGCGGAGTGTTACCGCATTCTTTTAACCCACAAAAAAATAGGGGAGATTTTTATATCCTCCGTTTCATACGAGGGGCAAAACATTGCTGACATCTTCTCCAATTTTTCAAAAGTGGGGGAGCAAACCCTTCTTTCAAGTGATGAGGTTATAGAAAAATCGGATGTTATTTTTGCCTCCCTACCACATGGATATAGCGAGGAATTTGCAAAAAAAGCAAATGCTAAGAACAAGGTTTTTATTGATTTAGGTGCGGATTTCCGCCTTGATAGCGAAGCGGAGTATAAAAAGTGGTACGAATGTGATTACAATGAAAAAGAGCTACATAAAAAGGCTGTATACGGTTTGCCCGAGCTTAATAAAGAGCAAATAAAAAACTCCAAAATAATAGGTAACCCGGGGTGTTACCCAACCTCCATTGCGCTGGGGCTTTATCCACTGATATCCAAAGGACTATGCACGGCAACCAATATTATGGTAGACTCCAAAAGCGGAACAACGGGCGCAGGCAGAGGACTTGGGCAAACCACCCATCACCCCGACTGCAACGAAGCGTTCTCGCCATATAAGGTGGGTGCACACCGCCACACACCGGAGATTGAGCAAACTCTTTCCAAAATGGCAGGGGAAAACGTTAAAATCACCTTTGTGCCACATCTTTTGCCTATCAACAGGGGGATAATTTCCACAATATATGCTGATAGAAACTGCGAAGAAAGTATTGATGAGCTTATAGAAATATACAAAGATTTCTATAAGGACGAACCCTTTGTAAGGATTAAGAAAAAGGGTGAGGTTGCAAACCTTAAGTGGGTTAAAATGTCCAATTATTGCGATATTTCTATCCACGAGGACAGCCACACCAAAAAAATTATTATAGTTAGCGCAATTGACAATATGGTTAAGGGCGCGGCGGGTCAAGCAATACAAAATATGAACCTTATTTTTGGGTTTGACGAGGCTGAGGGGTTAACACTTGTTCCCCCGGCATTTTAAGGAGGGGCAGTATGATAGAATTTATAAGCGGCGGAGTTACCGCACCTAGCGGGTTTATGGCAAGTGGTGTTTACTGCGGGATAAGAAAAAACAAAACCAAAAAAGATTTGGCACTGATTTATAGCGAGAAAATATGTACAGCAGCGGGTGTTTACACCAAAAACAAGGTTAAGGGTGCGCCAATTATTGTAACACAGGAACATTTGGCGGATGGTTTTGCCAAGGGTGTTATTTGCAACAGCGGAAATGCAAATACCTGCAATCCAGACGGATACGAAAAAGCAAAAATTATGGCGCAAGCAGTGGCGAAGGCTCTCGGTGATAAGGAGAGTGACTTTATAGTTGGCTCCACCGGTGTTATTGGCCAGCCCATTGACGTTAGCAAAATTGTGGACGGAATAAAGCCACTTGTGGCGGCACTTAGGGTTGATGGCTCCGATGATGCGGCGGAAGCGATTATGACAACTGACCTTGCGAAAAAAGAGTGTGCTGTTGAGTTCTATATAGGGGACAACAAGGTTATAATTGGAGCAATTGCAAAGGGAAGTGGTATGATTAACCCCAATATGGCAACAATGCTTTCCTTCATCACAACAGACTGCAAAATCTCCTCCCCTATGCTAAAGGAAGCCCTTAAAGAGGTGTGCGACAAAACATACAATATGGTTAGCGTTGATGGAGACACATCAACAAATGATACCGTTACAATTTTGGCGAATGGCAACGCCGGCAATACGGAGATTTTCGAAAAGGACGAAAACTACGATGTTTTTGTATCCGCACTTTACGTTGTGTGCGAAAATATTGCAAAGAAGATTGCAAAAGATGGCGAGGGTGCAACCAAGCTAATTGAGTGCTGTGTGCAAAACTGCGAGAGTGAGGAGAAGGCAAGAATTATAGCAAAAAGCGTTATTATGTCCTCCCTTGTTAAGGCTGCATTTTTTGGCGCAGACGCAAACTGGGGCAGAATTTTGTGTGCAATTGGTTATAGCAACGCAGAGGTTGATGTTACCAAGATTGATATTACCTTAGTTTCCGATAAGGGGGAAATTTTGGTGTGCAAAGATGGCGGAAGTGTCAATTTTGACGAAGCACTGGCGAAGGAAATACTGCTTGAGGACGAGATTGAAATATATATTGACCTTAAAGAGGACGACAAAACGGCAATTGCATGGGGATGCGATTTAACATATGATTACGTTAAAATTAACGGTGATTACAGAACATAAAGAGGGGGAAATGCAGTGAGCAGCACAGTAGGAAAGGCGCAGACACTAGTCGATGCCCTGCCATATATCAAAAAATATTATGGCAAGGTGGTTGTTATAAAATATGGCGGCAACGCTATGATTAACGAGGAACTTAAAGAGGCGGTGATGAGCGACCTCGTCCTTTTATCCCTTGTTGGGATTAAGGTTGTGCTTGTTCATGGTGGCGGACCCGAGATTAACGATATGCTAAAAAGAGTGGGCAAGGAAAGCCGTTTTGTGGATGGACTGCGCTACACAGATGAGGAAACCATGGAGATTGTGCAGATGGTTTTGTGTGGCAAGCTTAATAAAGGGCTTGTGGCGGACATCAGGGCAAAGGACGGCAAGGCTATAGGGCTATGCGGTCTGGATGGCGGAATGTTAATGGCGAAAAAATTGGTTCAGGGTGATAAGGAATGGGGAATGGTAGGAGAAGTTACAGAAGTTAACAACGAGCCTATCCTAAACGTCCTTGAAAAGGGGTATATCCCTGTTATTGCAACTGTTGCGGGGGGCACAAATGGCGAAAGCTATAACGTCAATGCAGACACCGTAGCAGCAAAAATTGCAACCGCCCTGGGCGCAGAAAAGCTTATGCTACTTACCGACATCAAGGGGCTGATGTATGACATAAAGGATGAAAATACGCTAATCTCCGTCCTTAACGTTTCAAGCGTGCCAAAGCTTATTAAAGATGGAGTTATAAAAGGTGGTATGATACCAAAAATAGAGTGTTGTGTTGAGAGCGTAAGAAGGGGAGTTAAGCGCGCACACATTATCGATGGTCGAATTCCACACTCCATTTTGATTGAACTACTCTCCCACGAGGGTATTGGAACGATGATAGAATAGGGGATAATTATGAATAACAAATATTATATTGACATAAACGACGAATGCTTGATGAATACATACGGTCATTTTCCACTTGTTGCCAAAGAGGGCAAGGGCGCAACACTTACTGATTGCGACGGCAAGGAATACATTGATTTTGGAAGTGGTATTGGCGTTAATGCTCTTGGATATAGCGATAACGGTTGGGTGGAGGCAGTTTGCGAGCAGGTGAAAACACTTAACCACGTATCCAACTATTTTTACACAGTGCCGGCAACTTCCCTTGCAAAAACCCTAACAAAAAGTGCCGGTATGAGCCGTGTATTCTTCTCCAACTCCGGTGCGGAGGCGAACGAGGGCGCAATAAAGCTTGCACGTAAATATTCTTTTAATAAATATGGTGGCAATCGAAACAAAATTCTAACCCTGAACGATTCCTTCCACGGAAGAACCATTGCAACACTGGAGGCAACAGGGCAAGATGTGTTCCACAACTATTTCTTCCCCTTCACGGGTGGATTTGTGTATGCAATGCCAACAATTGATAGTGTAAAGGACGCACTTCGGGATGATATTTGCGCAATTATGATTGAGGTAATTCAAGGGGAGGGTGGGGTTAACCCACTCGGTAAGGACTTTGTGGCATATCTTAAAAACCTTTGCGACGAGAAGGATATCCTTCTTATAATTGACGAGGTTCAAACGGGCATCGGACGTACAGGCAAGGAATTTGCATTTATGCACTTCGATATACAGCCCGACATTGTAACTGTTGCAAAGGGGCTAGGCGGTGGGTTGCCAATCGGCGGATTTATGTGCAACAAAAAGCTAGAAAACGTTATGGGGCCATCGTCCCATGGCAGCACCTTTGGGGGTAACCCGATTGCGTGTGCGGGAGCTAACTATGTTCTAAAAACTGTGTTTGACCCTGAATTTTTAGCAGAGGTTACAAAAAAAGCAGACTATATCAAGGGTGAAATCCTTGCCCTTAAATCACCAAAGGTTAAAGGTATAAAGGGTATAGGGCTGATGATGGGCATTGAGCTAGACGGCGAGATAAACAAGGATTTGTGCGCAAAAATGCTTTCTGAGGGACTGCTCACCCTAACTGCGGGGGGCAATGTTTTAAGGTTGTTGCCACCACTTTCAATATCTCAATCAGAGCTTGAAAAAGGTTTGGAAATACTTAGGAGGAACTTGATATGAAGCACTTGCTTACAATAATGGACCTTACAAAAGAAGAAATAACGGAGCTATTAAACTTAGCTGACCAACTTAAATATGAACAAAAAAATGGAATTGAGCATCACCACCTAAAGGGTAAAACCTTGGGTATGATTTTCCAAAAATCGTCTACCAGAACAAGGGTTAGTTTTGAAGTTGGAATGTATCAGCTAGGCGGGCAAGCCCTGTTTTTGAGCAGTCGTGATTTGCAAATTGGCAGAGGGGAGCCTATCGAGGACACTGCGCGTGTGCTTTCCAGGTACCTTGATGGTATTATGATTAGGACCTTTGCTCAAAAAGAGGTGGAAGATTTAGCAAACTTTGGCACGATACCCGTTATCAACGGGCTTACCGATTACTGCCACCCATGCCAAATTTTAGCCGATTTGATGACTGTTAGGGAGATTAAAGGTGAGCTTGAGGGTGTTAAGATGTGTTATATTGGTGATGGAAACAATATGGCAAATTCTTTGATTGTGGGCGCACTTAAAATGGGAATGAAGATGAGTGTGGCAACGCCAAAGGGGTTCGAGCCTGATGAAAAAATAGTTGAATGGGCGAAAGAGAACCCGAATTTTGAACTTTTGAATTGCCCGATGACAGCCGCAAAGAATGCAGACGTTGTGGTGACTGACGTTTTTGCAAGTATGGGTCAAGAGGAAGAGGCGGCTATGCGCCTAGAGAAATTCAAAGGCTACCAAATAAACAATAAGCTGATGGCGGTTGCAAACACGGACGCAATGGTACTACACTGCCTGCCTGCACACAGGGAGGAGGAAATCACAGCAGAGGTGTTTGAAGCGCACGCAAACGAGATTTTTGAGGAGGCTGAAAACAGACTGCACGCACAAAAGGCAGTTATGGTTAAGCTGATGAAATAATTAAGTAGGGGATAGAGCATTTGCTCTATCCCCTTATTTTTATGCCAAAAGGCAGTATTTAAGTTAAAATGGACATAAAAAAACAGAAGGATTTCCCCCCTGAACTTTTATAAAAAAGCATTGTGTTTCGATTTTCTATTTATCGAAACTATTAACTCTTGAATAAAAGTAAGCGCCGATTACAGGAACAATTGAAATGCAAACAACATTAGCAACTTCTAGCATAGTATCTCCTCCTTTTTAGTATTTGTATAATAGCACACTCAACAATTATTTGGATGTTTTCTATTACCACAACCATTATACCTTTATTTAACTATAAATAGAAGTGGTAAATTGAACAAAGAAAATTGTCATTTAAAAGGTTAAAAATTCAACTGGTAAAAAATAGGTTAGTTAAATAACAAACTTAACAAAAAAAGATGAATATATGATTAAAATTGGTAAGTATGACAAATAATAGGTGGTTAAAACGTTATGAGAAACAAAATGAGTGGTAAAAATGAAAAAAATAGCAGTTGTGCAAAATGACCAATTATAATATATTAATTTATTTAATCTACATAAAATGGTTGCAATTGTGAAAAATAAAGATGAAAGAGGTGACTTAAATGGAAAAAAAGAAAATTGTGCCACGTAATATAACACTAGCAGCGGCAGATGAAAATAAAAGAGATAAGAAAACGAACGTGGCAACTCCATCAGAAGTTTCTGTGGAGCAAGCTAAAATGTGGGTAGACAATAATAAATTATAATAAATTATTTGCAAAAAAGCACCCCGCCAAAATTTAATTGGCGGGGATAAAAATATTAAAGCTTTTTGTTCAGTATCATTGCTGAGTTAAGAACAACAAAAACTGAGGAAACATTATGCACAAGTGCGCCTGTAACGGGGTTTAACAGTCCATATGTGCTTAAAATTACTGCAAGGAAATTAACGCTCATTGAAAATGTGATGTTGCCTTTTATTTTGTTTAAAACGGATCGGGAAAGAATCAAAAGAGGCGGTATTTTGGAAATATCACTGCTCATCAGCGCAATTTCGGCGGTTTCAATCGCCGCATCAGAGCCAAGAGCACCCATTGCAATTGATGTTGTTGCAGTTGCAAGTGCAGGGGAGTCGTTCACTCCATCACCAACCATACACACCTTCGAATTTTGCCTAACCAATTCCTCTATAGCGGTAACCTTGCCCTCTGGCATCAGTGAGTGGCGAATATCCGATATACCGCAGTTTTTGCCGATTTCACGGGCGGAGAATTCGTTATCTCCAGTAAGCATTAAGGTATTAACCCCCATGCTCTCAAGTTTTTTAATGGCTGCATGGCTTCCGCTCCTAATGGTATCAGAAAGGGAGGCAAGCCCAACTAAGGTATCATCAACACAAAGTGCAATAACGGTTTTGCCCTTTTCTTGCATTTCATTACCGATTTTTGTGCCAACTTCATCAGCGATATTGTAAATGCTAAGGCTCTTAAAGCTACATATTAAAATTTGCTTACCATCAATTTGGCACTTAAGCCCAATACCCGTTATCGATTCTGTATTAACAGGGTCCAAAAGCGTAACCTTATCCTTAGCGTATTTTAAGATTGCCGTTGCGATAGGGTGCTCGCTATAACGCTCTGCACTTGCAAGGAGTGTAATCATTTCAGTTTCATCTATATTAGACCACACCTCTTCAACCTTTATTTCGCCTTTTGTTAGAGTACCCGTTTTGTCAAACGCAATTGTGTCAATAGATGCCATAGCCTCTAGCGCACCACCGCTTTTTATTAGGATACCCTCCTTTGCACCTCTGCCAAGGCCTGCCGCAACCGCAGTTGGTGTTGCAAGAGCAAGGGCACAAGGGCAAAATACAACAAGAATGGTAACACCACGAGTGACAGCGGTTACAACATCAACCCCAAGCCAAAAGTAGGCAATAAAGCCAACAACGATTGAAAGGGATACAGCAAGGGGGACGATGTAGGACGCCCATTTATCAGCAATACGAGATATTGGCGCCTTCTTTCCTTCCGCCTCTTTTACAAGCTCAATCATCTTTGCAACAGCCATATCCTCGGGCATTTTGGTAACTTCAATTTCAATAGCACCAAACTTGTTCCATGTGCCGCCAAACACATTGTCTCCAATTGTCTTGTCAACAGGTGTCCACTCGCCGGTCATGGATGATTCGTCAATTGCGGTTGCGCCAACGGTTATTTTGCCATCAACAGGCACTATCTGGTTTGGCAATGCAATAACAATATCACCAATTTTTATTTCACCAATAGCAACTTCCTTGATTTCATCATCAACCTTTATTTTAGCAGTGGTTGGGGAGAGCTTCATTAAATTTTCGATGCCCGAACGGGATTTCCTAACGGTGTAATCCTCGATAAATGCACCAATTGCCATCAAGAATGCGATTTCACCAGCGGCAAAAATATAGCTTTCGTTGTGATGAGAAAAATCACCAAGACCAATAAGCCCTGCTACCTCTAATAGAATGGAGGCGAAAAGAGCAATGGTAATTAAAAGGCTAGAGGTGATGCGCTTTTCCTTAAGACCTTCGTATGCACCCATCACAATACCTTTACCACAAATTATAACAGCAATCCATGCGGGATTGAAATAATGGAAAAACTCCGATTTTATAACGTTAATTGAAATTAAAAAGGAGAAAATAAGGGAGATAAACGAAACTATTAAAACTAATTTTTGTTTATTCTTTCTCTTTTTTTCAGCGTGAGGACAAACCTCACTATTGTTGGAGCAGCAGCTCATAATAGTTACCTTCTTTCTTTAGATGTATCTGTCCAAACAGTGGTTAAGATGTTCTTTTAAAATGGTTTTTGCAAGCTTGTTAACGGCGCTCTCCACAGCGCTAAGCTGCAAGATAACGTCCTCGCACGTAGAGTCGTCCTCAATCATTTTGCGTATAGCCTTAACGTGACCCTCAATTGAAGCGAGGCGGTTGTCGGCTCTTTTTTTATTACACAATGCCATAATGTAACCTCCTATAAAGTTATCCCTACCCCCTGGGTGGGGGGTGTATGTTAATAATAATATAGTAATCTAGTTTTGTCAATAGTAAAATAAATGTTT
>CAZMCJ010000029.1:0-11450 GCA_964564795.1 uncultured Eubacteriales bacterium
CCAAAGACCTCTTTAGCTCGCCTCATATTCTTAATAATCTTAACCCCAAACGGGCAATTTGGCTCGCACTGCCCACACTCCACACAGTCGCCCCCCTTTTTATCAAGGGAGAGGTAATGGTGGGATACCGACTCAGGCACCTCCGCCCGAACAGTCGCCAAATCAAGGAACTTTGTAACCCCTCCAATATCAATCCCCACTGAGCAAGGGTTGCAGTGGTTGCAATACATACACCGACCCGTCATCTTAATATTATTGCCCCCTGAAAAAATGTGGGAATAATCAAGCTCCGCCTTAGTTTTTTCGTAATAAGAAGCCGCCTCCCTAACTTGGGAAGGGCTATCACAACCAACAATAACGCTGGTTACACCAACACGGTTAAGGCAATAATGAATACATTGCTGGGGGGTGAGCGCAACCCCAAATGGCGAAGTATCACCGCTAAGGAGGGTGCCGGCGCCAAGGGATTTCATAACGGTTATGGCAACGCCTGCCGTCGCACAAGCGGTATAAAGAGCTTGACGAGCGGGGTCAACGGTCCATCCGTCCTCCTCCATACCCTTAAAATCCATAAGGTCATAGATGTCTGTTTCTGCTTTTTCCATATCGTATGCAGGATTTATGCTAAACATCAAAACATCAATAAGCCCGCTTTCCACCGCCCTAAGAGCTATGCGGGGGTTGTGGGAGCTAAGCCCAATGTGGCGAATTGTGCCACTTTTTTTCAGTTCCTTTGCATATTCGATTATCTCGGTGCTAAAAACGCTGTCATAATCATCATCACTATCCACATAGTGTATCATTCCAATGTCAATATAGTCGGTCTCCAGGCGGGTTAAAAGGTCGTTAAAGGACTCTTTTACCTTAACAATATCACGGGTGCGCTCGTACTGCCCACCCTCAAAAACGGTGCACAAATGCCCCTGGATTATCATTTTATCCCGCAAGCCACGAAGGGAAAAGCCAATGTTACTGCGGGTTTCGGGCTGTGGCATAAAAACATCAAGCAAGTTCATTCCGCTATCAATCGCAACTTTGATAATGGAGGAGGTCTGGTCGGCACTAAGCCCGTTGAACCACTCACCCCCAAGGGAAATTTCGCTTAATAAAAGGTTTGATTTTCCAAAGGATCTGTACTTCATTTTTAACCCTCCAATTTATCATTTTACAATTTTTAATTTGCGTAGCGCCATTATAAGGGGTACCCCCAAAAGGTAGCACACACCCGTCTCGCCAATAAAAATTTGCGCCGCAAAAACGTGGTATGGCGCAGCATCGGGTGTTCCATTTAGCATAAAGTAAAGCACACCGCCTATAATAAAGGTGTTGCTTATTATGGTTGGAAGTGGTGCAAGGGCAAGCGCAAGGTTGCTGTTTTTAACCTTTTTGCCGATTAAGTATGTGCCATATGCGCCCGCTAAGGTGGCAAGTGAGCCAAAAAAGATGTCCACAATACCAAAAGGTGAGGACAGGTTGGCGATGATGCACCCCACAAAAAGCCCCAAAACCGAAGATGGGAACAAAAGTGGTAGCAAGGTCAGTGCCTCCGCCACTCTAAACTGTATCGCCAAAAATGCAATTGGCAAAAACAGCATATTGAGTGCAACGTATGCACTCCCAATGATTGCGCCATGGGTTAGGAAACGTGTTTTTTTCATTTTAAATTCTCCTGTAGTTTTATTTTTTTCAAAGCAATTTTGCCCTTCAGTCAAAAAAGTTGCGAACTGACTGCCCGCCAAATAGACGGCTTTTGAAATTTTAACATAAGTTACTCAATTTGTCTATTAAATTCTTATGGGGCTGTGGGTAAGCTCGTTTAGCCTGTCCCCACCACAAAGGTTGTAAATGTTTGTAAAGGTAATCTCCCGCTCAAAAACACCTTTTGCCACCCCGTCCAACAAAAGATAGTGGTTTGGCTTAATAATCACAGGAATTTGGGAGGTTTCCTTCATTTTTTTAAGGATTATCTCCCCATTTTTGTTAAATGCAAGGGCACGGGTGTATGGCGGATTTTTTGGGAAATCACCTTTTTTGATGTCTAGTAAAATGTTTAGAAGTATACGGTTAATGCGGGTCAAGGTGTAGCGCTTAGTCTGCACATTTTTGATTAATTCATCATAGGTGGTGGCGGTTATAGCCCCCTTTTTAATGCGTAAATGAACCCCCTCTGCCATTTCTTTTATGCTTTCAAGCTCACTCTCGGGGGTAATCCTTATTTTATATAGAAGGGATTGCTCCACATTTTTGAAAAAGCGTGGGGTAAAGTCGTAGTCTAAAAAGTTGCCCTTTTCAATTTCGCTCCTTATAAATGTTGCACTTTTAAACCCGCCAAAATCACCATTTGAGTGGTGGTGGGCAAGGTGGCGAAGGACGGGCGCAAGCTTAATATCGCTCCCTAGCTCCTTTAGTGCTTTAATATATTCCACCGCCAAAATGTTGTTTGGCTGGCGAATTATTTCGCCAAATTCGGGGTCAATCTCCGTCAGCACCCTATCACGTGCGGCAGGGTAGCTAATACCGGTTTTAAGAGCGGCCCTAATCCTCTCGTTTACATCCTCTTTCGCAAGCTCCTCTGCAATTTTACTCAAAATATTGGTGTTATCACTCTCGCACCCAAAGCTTAAATGGGTAACGCACCCAATTTGATTTAGGATAAAAATTGCGGCGGCGGCAAAGTCCTCCGCACTCGATGTTGCGTATGGGGTGGGAAGCTCCAAAACCAGATCGGCACCATTTTCCACCGCCATTTTGGCACGTGTCCATTTATCTGCAATTGCAGGCGCACCCCTTTGAACAAAATTTCCACTCATCACGCACACACAAAAATCCGATTTTGTTAATGTTTTAGCAGATGAAATGTGGTATTTATGCCCCTGGTGAAAGGGGTTATATTCGCAAACAATGCCTAGAGATGTCATTTTTATGTTACCTTTCTCAAAAAAAATGTGCAAAACTATATAAAACTGTTACATTAGGGATTGTAATAATAGAATTATTATTTTATAATATAAGTTATGATAATATAATTGTATCGTTTTAAATAAAAATAATCAAGGGGGATATTAAAAAATGGATTTTTTAACCAAAATGAAAACGTTGGCGAAGAATAATGTTAAGACAATAGTTTTGCCGGAGGGTAGTGAACCCAGAACAATCGGCGCAGCAGCAAAGATTCTTAAGGAAGGCTTTTCCCACCTGGTTTTGCTTGGCGACGCAGACGAGATTGCGCTGGAAGCAAACAGGCAAGGGGTTAATATTAGCGCAGCTAAAATTGTAAACCCACTAACAAGCGCAAGCCTAGAGGATTACAGCCAAAAGTTTTTCGAGATGAGAAAATCAAAAGGCATTACAATTGAGCAAGCAAGAGAGAGCATGAAAAACAACCTTTACTATGGTATTATGATGCTTGAAATGGGCGAGGTTGACGGAATGGTTGCGGGCGCTATCAACTCAACTGCAAACACACTTCGTCCCGCACTTCAAATACTTAAAACAGCACCCGGCACAAAATACGTATCATCATTTATGGTTATGTGCGTGCCAAACTGTAAGTACGGCGAAAATGGCACTTTCGTATTCTCTGATATCGGTCTTACAATCGACCCCGATGCGGACAACCTTGCAGAAATTGCAATCGCATCTGCAAACTCCTTTAAAGTTCTTTTGGAGAAGGAGCCTAAGGTTGCAATGCTTTCCTTCTCATCAATGGGCAGCGCAAAAAGCCCTTCTGTTGATAAGGTTGTGGAAGCAACACGCCTTGCAAAAGAGAGAGCACCACACCTTGCAATTGATGGCGAGCTACAATTCGATGCTGCTATCGTTGATGCAATCGGCAAGGCTAAGGCGCCAAAATCAAGCGTTGCGGGCAGCGCAAACGTGCTTATTTTCCCAGACCTAAACGCAGGAAACATAGGCTACAAAATTGCGGAGCGTCTTGCAGGTGCAAGCGCATATGGCCCTGTTCTTCAAGGTATCAAAAAGCCTGTTAACGATCTTTCAAGAGGTTGCAGTGCAGACGATATCGTTGGTGTTGTTGCAATCACTTGTGTGCAAGCACAAAATATGGATAAATAAGAAAATAGGGGAGTATTAAATGAAGATTTTAGTTATTAATGCAGGCAGCTCATCACTTAAATACCAATTGTTTGAGATGCCGGAGGGCAAGGTTCTTGCAAAAGGGCTTTGCGAAAGAATTGGTATCGATGGCAAGCTTAAACACAAAAATGGTGATAATGCGGAGTACGTAATTGACGCAAAGATGGACAACCACGCAATGGCGATTGAAATTGTTATAAACACACTTCTTTCTAAAGAGCAAGGCTGTATTGCAGATATTTCGGAGATTAAGGCAGTTGGGCACAGAGTCGTGCATGGTGGCGAGGAGTTCTCCAAGAGCGAGCTTATCACAGACGCAGTTCTAAAGGCAATTGACGAATGCAGCCAGCTTGCACCACTGCACAACCCACCAAACCTAACAGGCATAAACGCTTGCTGGGAGGTTATGGGCAAGGAAGTTTCACAAGTTGCAGTTTTCGATACTGCGTTCCACCAAACTATGCCTCAAAAGGCTTATGTTTACCCAATTCCTTATGAGTATTACGAGAAGTACAAAATTAGAAAGTACGGCTTCCATGGCACATCTCACAAGTATGTTTCCCTAAAGGTTGCAGAGCTTATGGGTAAAAAACCGGAGGAAGTTAAGATTGTTACTTGCCATTTGGGCAACGGTTCTTCAATCACAGCTATTGATTGTGGCAAATCTGTTGATACAACAATGGGATTTACCCCACTTGACGGCCTAATAATGGGTACAAGAAGTGGTAGCATTGACCCTGCTGTTGTTTCCTTCCTAATGGAAAAAGAGGGAATGACAGGCACACAAGTTACAGATATCCTTAACAAAAAATCAGGCGCACTGGGAGTTTCCGGCATTTCCTCCGACCTTCGTGATGTTGAGAAGGCAATGAATGAGGGCGACAAGCAAGCTGAGCTTGCAATAAATATGCTTTGCTACCAAGTTAAGAAATACATCGGTAGCTACGCTGCTGCAATGGGCGGAATTGATGCAATTGTGTTCACTGCCGGAGTTGGCGAAAACAACGGCGTATTCAGAAAAGCAATGGTTGATGGCCTGCAGTTTATGGGCGTTTCAATTGATGATGAGAAGAACAAGCTAAGAGGGCAAGCAGTTGACATCTCAGCAGCGGACGCAAAGGTTAAAACTTTTGTTATCCCAACTGACGAGGAAATGATGATTGCGATTGACACACTAAGAATTGTTTCTAAATAATAGTTTTTTAAGGACTACCGTAAATGGTAGCCCTTTTTTATTCTTTTATTTTATTGTGTTTTTACAGGAGCTACTTTTTGTCACCCTCAAACCTTTCGTCGGGACTTGTCGCCCCTATTTTCCCTCAATTCCCTCTTTCTTCTCTTTTTTCTCATTTCCATTTTCTCCACGCTTTCCTGAGCTTCCTTGCGTTCCTTAATCATTTGATATAGCTTATCTGTTGCGTGTTTTAATCCTCCTAACTCGTTAATCAGACCATTCTCCACCGCCTCTTTGCCATCTAGCATACTTCCAACGTCGGTTGCAAGCTCCATTGTGTTAAAGCAAAATTTCCTAAAGGTTTCACTCTTCATTTTGGAATTGAGTGTAACAAAATTAATAATTCTATCTTGTATTTTCTCGAAATAATTAAGGGTTTGTGGCACTCCGATAACAAGGCCATTCATTCTAATTGGGTGGATAGTCATAGTTGCGGTGGGGGCAATAAAGGAATACTCCGACGCAACAGCAAGGGGTACACCAATGGAGTGTCCACCACCCAAAACAAGGGAAACTGTGGGCTTTTTCATAGTTGCAATCATCTCCGCAATGGCAAGCCCTGCCTCCACATCGCCGCCCGAGGTGTTGAGTAGTATCAAAAGGCCGTCAATCTCCTCACTTTCATCAACCGCAACAAGGGTGGGTAAAACATGCTCATATTTTGTTGATTTATTTTGCGGGGGCAACACCATATGCCCCTCAATCTGCCCGATTATTGTAAGGCAGTGGATAACACCTTTTTTGCTTTTGGTAACGGTGCTGCCCATACTCTCCACAGAGGAAACTTCTTTGTTTTGCTCAACAGGTTGCTCATTATTTTCATCATTACACATAAAAAACCCTCCAAACATATTAATAAGAGGTATTATTTACAAAATCGCCACAAAATATGAGTTTACTTTTTGATGATTTTATGATATTATAATTTGGTATTTAAAATCTAGGAGGAAGAAATTTTGAAAAACAAATTATTAGTTATGGCAACAGCACTTATGCTGTCGGTTGGTGTATTTACAGGGTGCGCAGTTAATGTTGCTAATATGGGAACTGTGAACGGCAAGGCGATTGAAAAAAGTGTTTTTGAATATTACCTTGGTAACGCTATAAATGTGGTTGCAAACGAAAATGAAATCCAAACAAAAGAGGATTTTAATGCCTTTACAAAGGATGGAAAAACCGCAAAGGATTTGGCTGTAGAAGAGGCATATAACGCAATTGCACGTGATGAGGTTATTAAGATTTTGGCGACAGAGAATAAGGTTGTGCTAACTGAGGAAGAAAAAGCAAACCAAGCATCTTATATGGAAATGATGATAACTCAACTTGGTGGCAAGGCTCAACTGGAAACTATGCTTAAATCAATGGGCTTAACTTACGATTTTTATATGGATATGCAAAACACAATGTTCTTGCAAAGTAAATTGCAAGATACAATTTACGGCGAGGGTGGCACAATGCCAATCGACGATGCTAAAATAAAGGAAATTTACGAGAGAGATTATATAAGAGCAAAGCATATATTGTTCTCTACAATTGATGCAGAAACATACCAAGCATTAAGCGAGGAAGATATTGCAATTGCTAAGAAAAAGGCTGATGAAACATCGGGAAAAATTAAAAAAGGAACAGCGTTTGAGGATTTGGCAGACCTTTCTGAGGACCCGGGCTCAAAATCATACCCAGATGGCTATGTTTTTGCAGAGGGGGAAATGGACCAAGCATTCTACGAAGGCGCAAAGGCACTTAAAGTGGGTGAGGTTTCCAGCATTATTGAGGGAAGCTATGGCTACCACATCATTAAAAGGCTTGATTTAAACGAAAAGCCTGAGATGTATGAAGAAGCAAAGCAAAAGATTTTTGCAAAGCTTGCAGAGGAAGAAATGAACAAGTACCTAGACGAAAATCTTTCTAAGGCTGAGCTTAAAATTAATAATACAGAGGCTAAAAAAATAGAATTTAATAAGCTTATGGGATAAAAAAATGAGGGGATTTTCCCCTCATTTTTTATGTGACCATTTTGACCAAAAAACTGAAAAAAAGTAACACTTATCTAACATAACTTATAAAATATAATGAATGTGATTTTTACACTTGAAAAAAACATCGAAAAGTTAGATAATAAAAGTGTATAAAATAAAATAGGGAGGGCGGAAAATGGAAATATGCTCTGTGATTATGGCGGCGGGTAAAGGGAGCAGAATGAAAAGCAAAACACCAAAAGTGCTGTGCAACCTCCTTTTTAAACCATTAATAGATTGGGTGATTGACAGCGCAAAGGAAAGCGGAATTAACGAAATTTGCACAATCGTTGGCCATGGTCGGGAGGAAGTTATGGCGCACCTGAAGGATAGCGTGGAGTATGCAGTTCAAGCGGAGCAGCTGGGCACTGGCCACGCTATTATGATGTGTGAGGATTTCCTTAAGAAAAACTTAGGCAAGGTTGTTATCGTCCTATCGGGTGACACCCCCCTGATTGAGAGCGAAACGCTAAAAATACTAAGCGCACACCACATTAAAAACGGGAGTTCCGTTACTGTTTTAACAGCAATTGTGGAAAACCCAACAGGGTATGGTCGGGTTGTTCGGGATGATTACGGAAATATTTTAAAAATTGTTGAGCAAAAGGATGCAACTGAGGCTGAGCAAGCAATTTGCGAGATAAACAGCGGAATTTACGCATTTAGTGTGGAGCATTTGCTGCTGGCTATTGAAAAGCTGGGCAACAACAACGCAGCGGGTGAATATTATCTGACCGACACGATAGAGATACTTAAAAATATGGGCAAACCCTCAAGGTGTATGGCGGTATCAAGCCCAAACCAAGTTATGGGAATAAACGATAGGGCGCAGCTCTATGATGCGGGAGTGATTGCGAAGGAGAAAATCTTTGCAAAGCTAATGGCAAATGGCGTAACAATTTATGATAAGGCAAGCACCATAATCTCCCCCGATGTTAAAATTGGCTCAGAGTGTGAGATTTTGCCATCAACAATAATAAAGGGCAAAACAGTTATTGGAAACGAATGTGTGGTTGGGCCAAACACCCAAATTGAGGATTGCCAAATTGGTAATGGCACAAAGGTTAATTCCTCTGTTTTAATTGGAAGCATAATTGGCAATAATGTTTCAATAGGGCCTTTTGCATATATAAGGCCAAACTGCAAAGTGGCTGATAAGGCTAAAATTGGGGATTTTGTGGAGATAAAAAACTCAACAATTGGATACAACACAAAGCTTTCCCACCTAACTTATGCGGGGGATTGCGACTTGGGGGACAACGTTAACCTAGGGTGCGGAGTTGTTACCGTTAATTATAATGGTTTTAGGAAAAGTAGGACAGTGGTGGAGGATAATTGCTTTGTGGGATGCAACTCCAACCTTGTTGCACCTGTTAGGATTAAAGAGGATAGCTATGTTGCGGCAGGCTCCACAATAACGGACGAGGTGCCGGAGGGGGCGCTTGCAATAGCACGGGCAAGGCAAATTAATAAAAACGGATGGAAAAAGAAATGGGAGGAAGAGAAAAGTGATAAATCACGGTAAGGACATCAAGATTTTTTCGGGTAACTCAAACATAGAGGTGGCAAAGAACATTGCATCAACACTTGGAATTAGGTTGGGGGACGCAACCGTTAGCAAGTTTTCAGATGGGGAAATTTCTGTTAGCATAAACGAAACCGTTCGTGGTAGCGACGTTTTCCTTGTGCAATCAACCTCTAGCCCCGTTAACCACTCCATAATGGAAATGTTAATAATGATTGACGCTTTTAAAAGGGCATCAGCGGGCAGAATAACAGCGGTTATGCCTTATTTTGGCTATGCAAGGCAAGATAGAAAGGCAAAAGCACGTGACCCAATCTCCGCAAAGCTATGTGCGGACATAATAACAACTGCAGGCGCAGATAGACTACTTACAATGGATTTGCACGCACCGCAAATTCAAGGGTTTTTCAATATCCCTGTTGACCACCTTTTGGGTGTGCCAATTCTTTCCCCATATTTTGCCCAAAAATTTAGCGGAAACGACGATGTTGTGGTTGTATCACCGGACTTAGGCTCAGTAACAAGAGCACGTAACTTTGCTCGTCGTCTTGATATGCCACTTGCAATTATTGATAAGCGTCGTCAAAGAGCAAACGTTTCAGAGGTTATGAACATAATCGGTGATGTTAGGGGCAAACAAGTTGTTTTGGTTGATGATATGATTGACACAGCGGGCACACTTTGTAACGGAGCAAAGGCGCTTATGGAAATTGGCGGAGCAAGAAAGGTTATTGCGTGTGCAACGCATGGCGTTCTTTCCGGGCCTGCGATAGAGCGAATCAACGAAAGCTGTTTGGACGAAGTTGTAATCCTTGACACAATAGCACAAACCGACGAGAAAAAGAGCGATAAAATTACCGTTTTGCCTTGCGCACACGTTTTTGCAGAGGCAATCGAGCGTATATACGAAGACCTTCCTGTTTCTACACTGTTTGATTAATATGAAGATGTTTTTTAAATTAGTTCAGGTTATAATTGGTCTTATAATGTTTGGCGTGGGTGTGGTAATCACAATCCACGCTAACATTGGTTATTCACCGTGGGACGCTTTCCAAGGGGGACTTGCCGCACACACAGGCATTTCTATGGGAACAATTGTTGTTGGGATTGGAGTTCTTATTTTGGGAATTTGCTCCTATTTTAAGGAAAAGCTGGGCATTGCCTCTGTCCTTAATATGATGATTATTGGGCCGACAATAGATTTTTGCATAAACTACAACCTAATCCCAAAGGCGGATAATCTGTTATCAGGGCTTATTCAGTTCTTTATTGGCACCGTTGTTATTGCTGTGGCAACTTACATCTACCTAACACCCGCACTTGGGGTTGGCCCACGTGATACCCTTATGGTGTTGCTGGGGAAAAAGGCAAAGATGGACGTTGGGGTTTCACGTGCAATAGTGGAGGGTACAGTGGGTGTGCTTGGGTGGATTTTGGGCAGCCCAATCGGCATTGGCACAGTTGTGTTCCCATTTGCCATTGGTTTTTGTGTTAGCAACGTCTTTAGAATTTTTAAGGTGGACGCAAAGAAAATTCCGCACAGGAGCATTAAAGATGTGCTACTTAGCACGGAGATTGCATAAAATGGTAGGGGGATAACAGTTGAAAATTATTGTTGGACTGGGAAATCCAGGGAAAAAATATGAAATAACACGCCACAATATTGGATTTTTATTTATTGACCACTTGGCAAGTATTAATGGAATAAAAGTGGATAAAATTAAGTTTAAAGGTCTTTATGGCCAAGGGGTGATAAATGGGGAGAAGGTTATCCTACTTAAACCCCAAACGTATATGAACCTAAGTGGGGAGAGCGTGGAGCAGGCGGTGTCCTTCTTTAAATGCACCCCAAAGGACGTAATTATAGTGTATGATGACGTAGCACTTTCGTTTGGTAGCCTTCGCATAAGGCAAAAGGGGAGCGATGGTGGTCATAACGGAATAAAATCCATAATCCTAAACCTAAATACCGACGAATTCCCACGCATCAAGGTTGGGATTGGGGCACCACCACACAAGGAATACGATTTGGCGGACTATGTGCTTTCCAACTTCACAAGGGACGAGCAGAAAATAATGCCGGACATCTTTAAAAAGTGTGAGCAGGCGTGCGGTTATATGCTAAAGGACGATATACAGCAGGCAATGAACAAGTGCAACATTACAGTAAGGTAGGAATTTATGAGCTTTATAACCCACATTGAAGGGGAAAAGTTTGAACTAAATAGAGCCGTTGAGGCAATAAAAAAAGGTGAAGCGCCACTTCTTATAAATAACATTTGTAAGGGGGAGGAAATTCACCTTATTTGTTATGCCCATAAAAATCTACATTTGCCGATACTCTATATCGCAAAGGACGATTTTGAGGGAAATGCATACCACGCACAGCTATCCGCCCTTATGGGGGAGGGGGTCTACTACTACCCCGCCAGGGATATTGTCTACTATAATATAGAGGGCAGAAATTACGATTGGGAGCATAAGCGCACCCAAACCCTTATGGCAATTAAAGAGGGGAAGGCGAAGGTGATTGTGACCACCTTGCAAGCTGTTTCCCAAATTTTGCCCCCTAAGGAGG
>CAZMCJ010000030.1:0-11148 GCA_964564795.1 uncultured Eubacteriales bacterium
GGCAAGGGAATTAGGACCGGACGGAATTCGTGTTAATGCTGTTGCACCTGGCGTAATAGCAACTGATATGGTTGAGGCACTTCCGGAGGCAGTTGTTAAGCAAATATCAGCGGTTATACCAATGGGACGTGTTGGACAACCAGAAGAAATTGCAAGTGCATTTGTTTTCCTTGCATCGGATATGGCAAGCTATGTTAATGGTGCGGTGCTGTCAGTTGACGGAGCTACTCAAGTTTAATTTGAAAAAGCCTGTTGCATTATGTTTGCAACAGGCTTTTTTGTTACTTGTTTTCAAAGGTAATTGAAATAATATGGGGGCGGTTGAATATTCGTATTGGAATAATACTATTGCCTAACCCACGGCTCACAAATAAGGTTGTTTTGTAATCAGTGTATTTACCGGACGTGTATTTGGGGAAAAAGCCTTGGTTGGGCGCAACAAGACCACCAACAAAGGGAAAACGAAATTGTCCGCCATGTGCATGGCCGGAAAACACTAAATCGATACCATTTTGTGAATATAAAGGCATAAGCTCGGGGCGGTGGCTCAAAAGTATCTTAAAGCCATCTAAGGTTGACCAATCAGATAGCATTTGTGTGGCATCACTTAAGTTACTCTCTTTTGTATCGTCATTTGTTAAAAAAGCAGGGTCGTTAAGACCTAAAATATTTATAGAAGAAGTGCCTTTTGAAATGGTCAGGGCGGTGTTCTCCAAAATATTTACATTTGCGAGCTTAAGGCTTTTTGAAATATCATCATAATGCCCTGACCACGCCTCGTGGTTTCCGTATACGTAATAAACAGGGGCGATTTTAACGGCACCCTCCATAAACTCTAGTGCTGTGTCAAGGTTATAGCGCCGCCTGTCAATCAAATCACCCGTTACAACAATTATATCGGGGGAGGTGTTTGAAACCTTTCGTAGAAGATTTTTTTGACCACTTCCAAAGGTTTTGTTGTGAAGGTCGGATATATGAGTTATTTTAAAATTATCAAAATCGGCAGGAAGGTTACTGCTCGAATAAGTAAAATTTTCAGTATGAATAGAATTATTTTGCCAAATGTAAAAGATGATTAATAAAAATAAAGAAAATATTAATTTATATATTTTTTTCATTATTATCTCCTAAATGATTTAATAAAATTATTATAACACAAAAAAAGCAAAAGGACAAAAATTAAAAACGGCTTAAACATTGTTTAAACCGTTTTTTTGAGGAATTTATCTAAAAATGCTATCATTGAATTTTAAACAGTGGAGCTGAACAATCACGTATTTCATGATATGCAGTTCAAAGAAGTTAATCGAGTGGGAGTAAACAATATATAAGACATATCCCTTGCAATGCCTTTATTAGGTCAATAGCAAGGGTATTCTTTTCCTATGGAATTACTTTTTTGTTTTCTGTAATTTTTCAGCTGATTTAACACCTTTGTATAGATAAACAGCATATAGGGAATATTAACTGTCTACTGATACATACCACCTAGATTTTAAACGGTTTAGAAAATGTGGATATTATACGGTGGAGAATCAGATAATTTTTTATATTGGATTTACATTTTTCTTTCCACTTTTAGCCTTACCCTGTATTTCTGGAACTGGTGGCATATCGTTTTTAGGCATATGAAGTTTGTGATTGCTTTCGGTTCCGTGTGGCTCTTTTGGATCGGGTCTGCGCATTCCGGCTTTTGCCATATTAATCACCTCAGTGATAGTATATCTTAAAAAAATTTGATTATACATATTTCATATTCTATATATTTATTAGAGTAAAAATCAATTAGATTAAACTTAATATAATATATAAAAATCACGACTATTTTACTTGACAAATTAAACTATAACTGATACCATAACTGTAAAAAATAATATTACAGTTATGGAGGGTATATGAGTAAAAATTTGTTAATAATTTTAGTTGTGGTAGTAATTGCAGCACTGGTTCTAAGCATCTTTGCAAAGGATAAAATAAACAGAGATTCAGAGGAAATAAAAATGATAAAAAAAACAGGGCAGTACCAACAAATAACTCCAAAAGAGGCAAAAAAAATTATCGATGAGCAAGAAGGCGCAATTATTGTTGATGTGCGCAACGATGATGAATACAAAACAGGGCATATTGAAAATGCAGTTTTAATTCCATTGCCAACAATTAATAATGAAATGCCAAAAGAATTACCAGATTTAGATGCAACAATCCTAATATATTGCCGATCAGGAAACAGGAGCAAGCAAGCAGCCCAAAAGCTTGCGGATATGGGATACACAAATATTTACGAATTTGGCGGAATTGGTGATTGGGAGTATGGTACTGTTAAATAATTTTAAAATGGGAAGTGAAATTTTATGAATGGGGAGTTTGCAATAGCAGTGCATGCTCTTGTGTTTTTAAATCATATTGGCAAAACACAAAGAAGTGAAGTGGTGGCAAAAAATGTTTGCACTAATCCTGCAAGGTTGCGCAAAGTTATGGCTTCTTTAAAAAAACACAACTTGATTGAAACAAAAGAGGGTGTAGACGGGGGATACTTATTTGCGCTAAAACCAAAAGAAGTGACGTTATTTAATATTTTGGAGGCTCTAGAGCAAAAGGTTGTTGCACCAACATGGCGAAGCGGTGGGGTGGAGAAAAAGTGCCAAATTGCAGCGGGTATGGCGGGGGTAATGGATGAAATTTACAAAGATATGGACGCTGTGTGTAAAAAAAGATTATCCCATATAACAATTTATGATATAGATAAAATAATTTTTGCAGGTAGCTAATTTGAAAAAGAGAAAGGAAGAATTATGCTTAAAAAGGTAATTATGTTAATGACAGTTATAGGGGTACTTGCCCTTACGATTGTGGCATGTGCACCAAAAAATGATCAAGGGCAAGAAACCATACCACAAAAAAATATTAATTATACCGAGCTTTTGCTTGCATTGGAAGAAAGCGAAAATCCAACCTTTTCAAATTTTAAAAGCATAGATATTAGTGGTAAAACAGTAAGCCAAGAACTTTTTTTGGATAGTAAGATAACAATGGTAAATATATGGGCAACATTTTGCCCACCATGCCTAAAGGAAATGCCAGAATTGGGCGAGATTGCTGCTGAATATGCAGAAAAGGGTGTTAAAATTGTAGGGATTGTTACCGATGTACAAGAGAGGGATGGATCAATATCTAATAAGCAAGTGGATTTGGCAAAGAGTATAATTCAAGAAACAAAAGCAGATTATTTACACATTTTACCGTCGAATGATTTATATTATGCAAAACTGGCAGATGTTGTTGCAGTGCCCGAGACTGTGTTTTTAGATAAAGATGGCAATGTTTTGGGCAAGCCATATTTAGGTTCGAGGGATAAAGAAGGATGGATAAAAATAATTGAGGAACTTTTAGACGAGGTGGAATAAATGCTTAACAAAATAAAGCAAAATAAAATTGCCACCTTGGTCCTTATTGTTGGCATTGCCTTTATTGTGATAGGAGTGTTAAGGGGAGAAAATAATACAGTGCTGACAAAAGCCGTCAACATATGTTTGGAGTGTATTGGTATTGGATAAGGGGAAGAAAAAAACAAGGCTAAAGGTGCAGATGATAGCAGCAATATTATCAAATGCATACTTAATAGGATTTGCAAAGGGAAAAATTTATAATGGGAAATTAAAACAACTGTGTGTGCCGGGGCTGAATTGTTATTCTTGTCCCGGTGCGGTTGGCTCATGCCCAATTGGCTCACTGCAAGCTGTTTTGGGTAGCAGGGATTTTATGTTTTCCTTTTATATTGTTGGGTTTTTAATGGTGGTTGGCTCGGTTATGGGGCGATTTGTGTGCGGGTGGTTATGCCCGTTTGGCTTAATTCAAGATTTGCTACACAAAATACCATTTCCTAAAAAAATAAAAATTGTGTACGGTGATAAGTGGCTAAAAAATATTAAATACTTTATTTTAGCAGTTTTTGTAATTTTATTGCCATTATATGCAGTTGACTTTATAGGGCAAGGTAGCCCATGGTTTTGCACATACATATGCCCATCCGGAACATTAGAAGGGGGTATACCACTTGTTTTAGCCCACAAAAGTTTGCAGGAGAGTGTTGGTTTTTTATATGTATGGAAGAACTTTTTGCTTGTTTTAACCATAGTGCTATCAATCATTATATATAGACCATTTTGCCGTTATATCTGCCCACTAGGGGCAATTTATGGGATATTCAATCCAATCGCCTTTTATAGATATAAGATAAATGAAAGGGCATGTACAAGATGTAATGTTTGCCAAAAAAATTGCAAACTTAACATTGCGGTTTATGAAAACCCAAATAGTATGGATTGTATTCGTTGTGGGGATTGTAAAAGGGCATGCCCTCATAACGCAATAAAATAAACTATTTTAATCATCACGTTAACTTGTAAAAATTAAAGTTGGTATGTAAATTATTTGTATCTGTTAAATTTAATAACTTACTTCCTTTTTAATGAAGTTTGAAAAATTGGTTGCATATGAAAAAAATGTAGTTTATTATATTGTTATATCTCAAAAATATTTTGTAGGTTAAGGAAATAGCTATTAGTTAACCCAGAAGTTATGAAAGCATAACTTCAAATATAGTAAAGGAGAAAATGTATGAATAAAATACAAGAAATCATAGACATTGTTGAGGGTAAAAAGGAAAAGTTTATAAAGGTTAGTGATGACGTTTGGAGCACACCCGAGCTATACTTCCACGAAGAAAAGTCGTGTCAGACACTACTTAATGCAATAAAATCAGAGGGCTTTAGCGTTGAGGAAGGTATTGCAGGAATACCAACTGCATTTGTTGCAACATATGGAGCGGGCAAACCTGTTATAGGGATTTTGGGTGAATTAGATGCGTTGCCACAACTTAGCCAGGAGGCGGCAAACCCAGTAAAGACCGAGATTGTGCATCAAGGGCCGGGACATGGCTGTGGTCATAATGCAATAGGTGCAGGCGCACTTGGTGGAGCAGTTGCGGTTAAGGATTATATGGAAAAAAATGGAATTAAAGGTACAATAAAATATTTTGCTTGCCCAGCGGAGGAAGGTGGCTCGGGTAAATCATTTATAGTAAACGCAGGCTACTTTAAAGATGTTGATGCAGCAATTACCTGGCACCCGGATTCCAAAAACTATGTTATGGGAATAAGCCTTCTTGCAAACCAAAGCGTTTACTTTAACTTCAAGGGCAAAACCGCCCACGCAGCAGGTTCTCCCCATCTGGGGCGTAGCGCGCTTGATGCTTGCGAGCTTATGAATGTTGGGGTTAACTATTTGCGTGAGCATGTTATACAAGAGGCAAGGATTCACTATGCTTATCAAGATGCTGGCGGTGTCGCACCAAATATTGTGCAAGACTACGCAAGCGTAAAATATTATATACGCGCACCAAAAATTTCCGAAATGTTAGAAATTTCCGAAAGGATAAAAAATGTGGCATGTGGTGCGGCATTGATGACAGATACACAGCTTGTTATCGACGTTGAGTTTGGAATGTGTGATTACCAACCAAACAGTGTTATCAGCCAAATCCTAACAGATAGCTTTATGGAGGTGGGTGGACCAAAATTTGATGAAGCAGACGAAAAGCTTGCTATGGAATTCTTTAAGAATTATTCAGCGGCGCAAATTGAAAACGACCAAGTGGATATGTGCAACGTTGTGTCCCTTGATAAGGCAAAGAGTTTTGAGAAAACACCACTTATTTCAGAGGTTTTCCCATATGAAAGAAGGAATATTGTTAAAGCGGGATCTAGCGATGTGGGAGATGTTAGCTATGCGGTGCCAACAGCGTGGGTGAACGTGGCCGGTCTTGTTAATGGCACACCGCTACACTCGTGGCTTGCAACTGCAATGTCAGGTTCGTCCATTATGCACAAGGCGGTTATTTCTGCTTCCAAGGCTTTGGCACTGGCTGCAGTTAAGCTTATGGAAGACCCAGATGCACTGGCACGTGCAAAAGAGGAATATGTTAAAACAACTGGCGGGGAATATATAAGTCCTGTTGGTAAGGACGTTAAGCCAAGGCTATAAGGGACAAAATTCAAATTAATAAATAAGATTACAAAAATTATTGCGATAATATGGATTAATGTTACTTAAAAAGAATCCTAAGATAGTGGGGCGATTTTGATTGTTTTAAATTAGAGGAGGAAAATTATGAAGGCAATAGTTAAAGAGGACTACAAATCAGGGGGGATTTATAAGGAAATAGCAAAGCCAACAATGGTTAAAGGGGATGTTCTTATAAAGGTTAGTGCGGCGGCGCTTTGCAAGTCTGATTTGGACGTTTACTACAATAAGCCAAGTTTTACAGCCCAAAATCTTAATATGCCGTTTGTGATGGGTCATGAATTTTGCGGAGTTATAGAGGAAATCTCAGAGGGTGTTACTGGCTTTGCGGTTGGGGATTTGGTTGCGGCTGAAACACACCTGCCTTGTGGCGAATGCCCAATTTGCAAGACGGATAAAATACATATTTGCGAAAACGGTATGCAAATACTGGGTAGGCAGCACGATGGCTGTTTTGCACAATATATTGCAATGCCGGCAAGCTCGTGCGTTAAGATGCCAATTGGATTTAACCCTGTTTGGGGTGCAATTATGGAGCCGCTAGGGGTTGCAATCCACGCACTGCAAGAGGCGCAAGTTGCGGGCAAAAGTGTTGCTATAATCGGCACAGGCACAATCGGCACAATGGCAATTGAAAGTGCAAAGGCAATGGGTGCAAAGAGAGTTATTAGCATAACTTCTAGCGAAGATAAGATTAAAACTGCAATGAGTGTTGGCGCAGATTGCGGAATTGACCACACAAAAGAGGACGTTTTGAAAAGGGTTAAAGAGCTAAATGATGGGCTTCTTGTTGATTGCATTATCGAGATGACAGGATCCAACAAAATTCTTAATATGGCAATTGATATTGTTGCAGTGGGTGGTGTAATCGTTGGTGTTGGTGTTTATAACGAGGATGTTCAAATTCCACGTTATACCGCACGGGTTATGTATAGGGAGATTAAGCTAACAGGCATATGGGGCAGAAGAATGTTCTCCACCTGGGACATTGCAAAGGAGCTGGTGCAAGGCGGCAAAATAAATATGGAAAAATATGTGGGCAAAGTAATGCCCCTTAGCCAATTTGACGAAGGGGTGGAAAGATTTAAAGACGTGTTTGGCAGGATTGTTTTTATTCCGGAAGATTAAGCCTAAAGCTGTTTATAAAGCTTATTTATTAAAGATGTGTCAGCTTCCGAATATCTCTCAAATTTAAAATTACAATTTAAAGCTCTGTACTTTTCGGTACAGAGCTTTTTAAATGGCAAAAGCTCAACTTTGGTAATGCAAGGGAAGGTGCTGGATAAATTTTTAAGATCATCTACATTGTCGCTATAATTTGGCACAATAACCCGCCGAACCCATGTTTCAATATTTTTTTGGTTGAGGCATGATAAAAACTCGAGCACATCACTTTTTTCACACCCAAAATCATCTTTATAAAGCTTATCATCATTTATTTTTATGTCTAAAATGCAAAGGTCAGTAAGGTCTAAAAGCGCTTTTACATCATTATCAAGCACACACCCCGATGTGTCGAGTGCTGTATGCACATTTCCACCTTTCAAAAGGGTAAAAAGGTCTTTGAGGAATTTACTTTGCATAAGGGGTTCGCCGCCGGAGATGGTCACCCCTCCACCATTTTTAAAGTAGGGCTTGAATCGCATCAGGTAATCAAAAAGGGCGGTGGGCGTGTATTTCTTACCCCCCTCAAAGCTCCTGGTTTCGGGGTTATGGCAATAGGGACAGCAAAGTGGGCAACCCTGCATAAAAACAACAGGCCGAATACCAGGCCCGTCAACGGTGCCAAAGGAGTGTATTGAACTTATAAAACCATTCATATGCTACATGCCCTCGTGGAATGTGCGCATTATAACCTCGTGCTGCTGTTCGCGCGAAAGTTTGCAAAAATTAACAGCATAGCCGGATACACGAATGGTAAGGTTTGGGTAATCGGTTGGGTTTTGGTACGCCGCTTGCAAAAGCTCCTTGTTAAGCACGTTTACATTTATATGGTGCGCCATTTGGCAGAAGTATCCATCTAGCACAGTGGTAAGGTTTTTTATCTGCTCCATCTTATTTTTGCCAAGGGCGGAGGGGACAAGGGTAAATGTGTTGGAAATACCGTCACGACAGTCGCTATAATCAAGCTTTGCAACGGAGTTTAAGGAGGCAAGGGCACCGTTATGCTCCCTACCATGCATTGGGTTTGCACCTGGGGCAAAGGCTTCACCCTTTTTGCGACCGTCTGGTGTTGCACCCGTTTTTTTGCCATAAACAACGTTGGAGGTTATTGTAAGGGCGGATAGGGTATGGATTGCCCCACGATATGTATTGGTTTTTTTAAGCTCGGATGATACGCTAGATAGTAGGTTTTTCGCAATCAAATCAACCCTATCATCGTCATTGCCAAAGGTAGGGAAGTTGCCACTTCTCTCAAAGTCAACGATATAGCCACTCTTGTCACGAATAACTCTAACTTTTGCGTGTTTTATGGCACTTAGGGAGTCCGCCATAACGGAAAGCCCCGCAACGCCAAAAGCCATAAAACGCTCCACTTGTGTGTCGTGCAGTGCCATTTGTGTTTTCTCGTAGGCATATTTATCATGCATATAGTGTATCACATTCATCGTGTTAACATATAGGTTGCACAGCCACGTGTTGTATGTTTCAAGGCGGTTCATAACCGCATCAAAATCCAGTATATCCCTATCATAAACTGGCATTTGCGGTCCGATTGCAATGGAACTTAATGGGTCAAACCCACCATTTAACGCAAGCAAAAGGAGCTTTGGTAGGTTGCAACGTGCCCCAAAAAATTGCATTTGCTTGCCAATTTTCATTGCAGAAACGCAGCACGCAATACCGTAATCATCACCGTAAATTGGGCGCATCAAATCGTCATTTTCATACTGGATTGAACTTGTATCAATGGAAACCTGTGCGCAAAAATCCTTGAAAGGCTGTGGCAAATTTTCACTCCACAAAATGGTCAAATTTGGCTCAGGGGAGGAGCCAAGTGTGTAAAGGGTGTGGAGCATCCTAAAGGAGCTTTTGCTAACAAGCGACTTGCCGTTTTCGGACATTCCACCAACACACTCCGTTATCCACATAGGGTCACCACCAAAAAGTTCATTATATTCGGGGGTGCGCAAATGACGTGCCATACGCAATTTCATAACAAAATGGTCGATTAACTCTTGCGCGCCACTCTCATCAAGAATGGCATTTTTTATGTCACGTTCAATATAAATATCAATAAATGTGGAAACTCGTCCAAGGGACATTGCAGCACCATTTTGCTCCTTAATTGACGCCAAATAGGCGAAATAAAGGAACTGGATAGCCTCATGTGCATCTTTTGCGGGCTTGGAAATATCAACCCCATAAAGATTTGCCATTTGCTTAGTCTTTTCCAAAAAGTTAATTTGCTGGTAAAGCTCCTCACTAAGCCTTATGTTATCAACATCAAACAAATTGTGAGCAAGGGCTTTTTTATCCGCTTTTTTCTTCTCAATCAAAAAGTCCGCACCGTAGAGCGCCATACGACGGTAATCACCAATTATTCTGCCCCGACCGTACGCATCAGGCAAACCTGTTATAATACCAATCTTGCGAGCAAGCTTCATATCATCAGTGTAAACACGAAAAACACCATCATTGTGGGTGGTGCGGTAGGTGAATTCCGCCTTAAGCTTGTCCGACATCTCGTACCCATAAGCATCACACGAGTTTTTAACCATACGAATGCCACCAAACGGGTTAACACCACGCTTTAGCGGTGCATCAGTTTGCAATCCAACAATAAGCTCATTTTCCTTATCCAAATATCCAGCGGCATAGTTAGTAAGGGAGCTTGCGGTATCAACGTGAATATCAAGAACGCCACCTTTTTCTTGCTCAACCTTAAAAAGGTGGTTTAGCTTTTGCATAAGTGCCTCTGTGCGAGGGGTAGCAGGGGATAGAAAGGAGGAGTCCCCCTCGTAACTAGTATAATTTTTTTGGATAAAATCACGAACGTCAACATCATTTTGCCAATTTCCACCTAAAAAACCGTTCCACTCTTTAAAATTCATAATAAACTCCTTCCAAAAACAAAAAGGGCGACCACAATAAAGCAGTCGCCCAGACGGTCGGCAAATTAATTCTTATGCTCCCCTGTGGTTGACCACAAATCCGTCAGTAACATAAGATTTCATATTTTTATAATACCAATAAACATTCCTATTGTCAACACGCAAAATTGTTGTAATATTAAAAACACTATACGCTTACAAGGGAAATACTTTGATTATGGGCTAAAGTTAAGCCCTAAAAGTTTTGAATCACCTCCGTCGATGTGCAATAAATGAAATAAGGTTATGAAAAATATATATTTCTGTTTAATTAGTTAAAAAAAGAGAATTTAATTGTTGAAATGATACAAAAAGACGTTAATTTTAGCATTGACTTTATTGCAATATTTTTATATAATTCAAGTATTAGGTAGTGTATTGGTTGAATACACTCAAAAAGCACTATTTTTCAGACGAGCATTTGCACCTTTCAAACAAATTTGATTTTACTCCACTACAAATAGACTAAATAAAAAATAATTTAAAAGGAGAGAAATATATGAAAGCAGTAGTGTATCACGGAGCAAACAAATTAAGCCTTGATGAGGTAGGGGACGTTACTCCAAAGGCAAAATATGTTAAGCTAAGGGTTAAAGCATGCGGAATTTGTGGTAGTGATGTTCATGGATATCTTGGGTTAACGGGCAGAAGGCTTGAGCCAATGATTATGGGGCATGAGTTTGCAGGAGAGGTATGTGAGCTGGGCGAAGGGGTTGAAAGCCTAAAAGTTGGGGATAGGGTTACTGTTTTCCCTGTTGAATTTTGTGGAGAGTGCGAGTGGTGTAAGAGGGGTGATGTTCACCTTTGCCCAAACAAATTGCAATATGGTGTTCTTGCTTGTGACGGGGCTTTTGCGGAGTATATATGTGCTCCGGAGAGTGTATGTTTTAAACTGGCGGATGATGTTTCCTACTCATATGGTAGTCTTGTGGAGCCCCTTGCTGTTGCATTTAGGCGTGTTCAACACGCGGGT
>CAZMCJ010000031.1:0-10907 GCA_964564795.1 uncultured Eubacteriales bacterium
TGTTCCCCTTTCAAATTTTTTATGGGCGGAGCAAATGTCCGCCCATTAATATAAAGTTACGCTGTTAGTAAATTAGGAATAAACAAAATTAAACCTGGGAAATATGTTACAATAAGAAGTGCTATTACCATTATCGCAAGGTAAGGGAGCAGAGCCTTTGTGAAGGTTGTAACGTCTATTCCACCAAGGCGGCAGCCCAAATACATAACACTGCCAACAGGTGGGGTGATCAGACCGATACAAAGGTTTATTACCATAACAACGCCAAAATATGTTAAGTCTATTCCATAATCTTTTAGTATTGGCACCAAAATAGGTGCCAGAATTAATATTGCAGGACCTCCGTCCATAACACAACCAACCAGAAGAAGCAAAATGTTTATTAGTAGCATTAAGACAACCGGACTATTTGTCATAGAAAGCAGCAAATTAGTCAGCAATTGCGGAATTTGCGCCTTTGCTATGATGAACGCCGCAACCATAGCTGCACCAATTACTATCATAATAATTGCTGTGGAATTTGCCCCCGCAAGTAAAATTTGGGGCAGCTTTTTAAGGTCAAATTCCCTATAAATAAAGAATGCAACAAATAAAGCATAGAATATGGCAACAACCGCCGCTTCTGTTGGGGTTGCAACTCCGATAACAATGCTTCCCAAAATGAAAACCGGAAGAAATATTGCCCAAATTGCCGCAAAAGTTGCCTTTAGCACCTCTTTTAGTGTAGCACGTCTTGCTGTTTTATATCTGTCCTTATTCTTCATTGTGTGGAAATACCATCCAACCATGAGGCAAAGCCCAACAATAATTCCTGGGATAATACCCCCCAAAAATAGGCGAATTATTGATATTTCTACTGTTGTTCCATAAATAATCATAAGAATACTTGGCGGAATGATAGGTCCGATACACCCAGAAGCGCAAACAAGGGCAACACTGCTTGGAACGTCGTACCCTTCCTCCCTCATAATTGGGGTAAGGATTGATCCAACTGCAGCCGTATCCGCAACCGCAGATCCAGAAACCCCCGCAAAAATCATACTTGCAAGTACACTAACATAACCAATACCACCGCGCACATGCCCCAAAAGCGAAAGGGAGAATTCAACAATACGCTTTGATATTCCACCTTCGTTCATTATCTCTCCCGCTATCATAAAAAATGGGATTGCAAGTAGGGCAAAGTTATCAAGTCCACGCACAAATATTTGGGATATCAGCTCCAAACTGAAGGTATCTTGCGCTATCATCATAACGGAGGCTGTTGCAAGGAGAGAAAACCCAACAGGAACACTTAAAAATACCATAGAGAAAAGGCTGCCTAGAAAAACTGCTAACATTTCTCCACCTCCTTAACATTTTTAAAGGTGTTTAATAATGTTTTTATGTCTGCTGTGATTTTAATAAGATATTGTATTGCAAAAACACTCATTGCCACAGGTACCATTCCATACACAAGGCCAAAGGGAATTTGCAAAACAGATGTTTTCCAATCCATATTAAACATTGAGTATTGCATGCCGCCAACCACAAGTATGTAAACCGTTGAAAGCACAATTAAATCCGCCAAAACTGTTATAGATGCACCTAGTTTCTTTGGCATTATCTTTATAAAAACATCAAGGTGCATATGCTCGTCTTTTTGTTGCGCAATTATGCAACCAAACAAGCTAACAAAAATAAACAAAAATCGGGATACTTCATCCGCCCACAATACTGATTGATCCAAGAAATATCGGCTTATTACGTTGTAAAAAACTACAACAACAAGCACTCCTGTCATCATTATAACAAGGTACTCAATCACCTTATGTAATAATGCATAAGCTTTTTTTAATCCTTCCACAGTCTTTCCCCCTATTTGTTAAATTGCAGGGCAGAATTGCTCTGCCCCGCGACACTTTAAGTTATTTAAGAATTCTTTTCAACTTCTGCAAGGAAATCAGCATAGAATGTTGGGTCAACTTTCTTCGCAACTTCATTTCTTAAATCTGCGCTTGCATCGATAAAACCTTTCCTATTTTCCGGAGAAATCTCAGTGATTGTACAGCCAATTTTAATCATTTCTGCTGTTTCATCAATAGAAATTTGGCGTTGTTGCTTTCTTTGCTCAATAATGAAAGCATTGGTTGCATCTTGAATAATTTTTTGCATCTCTGGAGTGTATCCATCATATATCTTTTTGCTATACATAACCGCCATTGGGGAGTAAACGTGACCGGTTAGAGAAATGAACTTTGCAACTTCGTGAATACCTGAGCTAAAGAAGTCAGGAATTGGATTTTCTTGTGCATCAATAACTTTTTGTTGCAAAGCTGGGAAAACCTCTGTCCTTGCCATTGCAACCGGATTAGCACCAAGAAGTTGCCATAATTTTAAGTGGAATGGGTTATCCATAACCCTAATTTTAATACCTTTTAGGTCGTCAACGGAGTCTACAACTCTTTTTGAGTTTGTTAAGTGCCTAAAACCATTTTCTGCAAATCCAAGAAGAATAACATTGCTCTTTAGGGAGCTATCACGCAATCTTTGAAGCATTGGTCCGTCATTAACCTTATCCGCAACCTCTTCGCTTGGGAAAAGGAATGGAATATCATAAATTGCAAGCTCTGGTATCACGCCAACAGCCCAAGCTGTAGCTGTCAACACCATTTCTAGTGTGCCTTGACGTGCCATTTCAACACCACGTTGGTCGTCTGCAATTTGTCCGCTATGGTAAATCTCAACTGTGTAACCGCCTTTTGTGCTTTCTTCAATCATCTTTTTAAAGACTTCATGCTGTGCGGCAACAATTGGCTGTTTCTCGCCGGCACCGGTGCTGGTTCTGATAATTTTTACGTCCGGTTTTTTAGGATCTGGGGTTGTTGGTGCTGTTGGTGCTGTTGGAGCAGGAGTAGGAGTTGCAGGTGCTGGGGCAGGTGTTGGCGCCTTGTTAGACAAGCATCCGCTTAGTAGGGTAGTTGTTAATGCCAGTGCCAGTGCCAGTGCAAGCTGTCTTGAATATTTTTTCATAATTTCCTCCTTAATTTTTCTTCTGCAATTTTATAATAGCAATTTATTTAGTCAAAATCAATAGCTATTATAGCTAATCTATATGCTAATTTGTTGGATTATATAAATAAATCAAAAAAATGGAATAGGTTATTTTATTCTGTATGTTTCAAAATGCAACAATTTGCTTGATAATTAAAATATAATGTTATATTTTTATACGATATAAAGTATTGTGTGTTTTAATTTTTGTGGAATTATTGACGAATTTATCCTTACCCTCTACAATTACCAAGCAGTGGGATAAATAAAAAACGATAAGGAGAAAAAATGATAAAAGATAAAAAAATTGAACAGTTTACCCAACCCATTTCCTCACTGGAGGACAGACCACAAATGGCTGCGAGTGAAATTAAGCATGCGTTTGACAGCAACTCAAACGAGCTTAAAGAGAGCCTTAACGGTGTTATTGACGAGATAAGCGGTAGCGGCGGCTCTGCACAAATCGGCGATGACAGCTACGGCGAAAATGGCAACCTTAAGGCGACTATCACAAAGGTTAGGGGGGAAATGCAGGGTATTGCTTTGGGGGCAATCCCTGACGGCACAATTGGCTCGGCGCAGCTTGCGCCCGACCTTGCCACCGCCATTAATTCCGTTCCCGCAAAGGCGGAGGGCGACCTTAGTAACGTTAGTGTGGAAAGTTTTAACCAAAAGGCTGGCGAGGCGGGGATAACTGATAGACTTGGGCGCTTAACCTACAACGGGGAGGATTACAACGCAAAAATTGCACCCACCCACCTTTTTATGTGCGATTGCAAGTCGTCATATGTTGGTACCATTGTTACGGGTTTGCCTATTAATGAAAATATTGTACTTGCTAATTCATCAGGGAAAATTTCTAAGTACATTTTTAACCCCGAAACGAATAAGTTTGATGTATCCACACTTTTGCCCATTGACAATGGTGCCACCTCCTTTACAAGTGGCGTAAAAGCTAACCCCAATGGGTACATATTGATTAAAACAACCACGAGCAACCCTGTGGCTAGCCGATGCGGTGTGTTTGATTTTGACCTTAATATGCTGTTTGAGGTTACTAACACAACCCTTATAAACGCACTGAATAGTGATTATTTAAGCTATGATGGGGAGTATTACTACACTGCAACGGGGAGTGGCCCATACACACTTAAAAAGCTTGATGCTAACGGCGCTACCATTAAAAGCATTACCCTGCCCGCTAGCGCAACTTTCCACTCCGCCACCCCTAATTACCTAATTGCGTTCGACGGCCCGTCGGTTTACCGCATTAACAAGGTTACCTTTACGCTGGAGCAAACGGCGCACTCACTTGCCTATGGGAGGCCTCAATATGCAACGGACGACTTTTTTTATATAGTTGACAACGGCACTAAAATACTTAGGAAGATTGCTTTTGGTGGGGACGGCACCACTTTGGCAACGTATACAGCAGGTGAAAATATTAACTCCTTTTATATTGCTAAAAACTACGCGGGATTTAACTTTGTGACGAATGGTAATGTTGAGATTGTCAGCCCAGATGATTTAAGGGTTATTGAAAGATTTACCATTCCCGAAACTTATAGGTTTATAAGCTCTAGCTACTATAAAATTGCCAGCCTTAATGTGCAAAATATGGAGTATACTATTATCTATACCGATTCCAGCAACAAGAGAATTGCAAAAGGCACATATAAAAACGTTATAACATACTTGGAAAAGGCATAAAAAAGGACCACCCGAAAGGGTGGTCCTTTAAATTTAATCTAAAGTTTTAGATTAATCTGCTGTTGTTAGTAGTTCTTGAGCGTCAACGAAGATTACAGACATCTTGTCGCCATCTAGGATGTAAGAAACATTACATCCGTGAACTACTCCACCATCAACAGTTGCTTTTATTAGTGCGCCTGTGCTTGCAACTGCAATGCTATCAAATCCTCCAGTAGATTTACGAGTTACTTGGTAAATTTGAACATCAGATTTTAGAACTTTTGATTCTAGAGTTGATGCTTCGAATGCAGTTTTGCCTGCATTTAGAACACCAGTTGTTAGCGTGTTGTTAACAAAAGATGCTACAACAGAGCCCTCTGCGTTATTACCTTTGGCTAAAACTGTAACCTTGTCTACAGCACCATTAGTTGCTAGTTCAAGCTTAACGATTGCACCCTTGCCAGCATTGTCAGCTATTGCTTTAGGGATTGCTCCGTCGCCCATAGAATCTTCCCATGCAGTGTAGAAAGTCTTAGCTGCGTCGCCGTCAGCTGCAACTGTCATTTTAACTCTGAATTTAGTTGCTCCGTCTTCATAAGTAGACTCTACTTCGTAAGAACCGGAAACCATACCGTAAATTTCAGATTGGCTAGTTACGCCAGAGAATGTGTCTGCTGCGCCTAGGATAACTGCAACCTTAATTTCATTTAATTGGCCATTAGCTTTTGTGTTTGCCACGTATTGGTAATCTTTTGAACTTGATGTGATTTTTTTTGTGAAACCAGGAAGTTGACCCTTAAGAACCTTAACCTTTTCTCCATCTAGAACAAAGATTATAGAAGAATCGGAAACATAATCTGTTTTGTTGATTATCTTAGAGTCCTTTTGGTAGTCAGTGATATCAGCACCTACAGCTGTAGGAACCTTTGTTGATCCAACAAGCTCTAGCTTGATTTTGCCAGCTGAAGTTAGTGAGTAAGCGAATAAAGAGTTTGCTGTTAGAAGCTCATCTCCAACTTTACCATCAGCTGCTACTTTTAATTCGCTGTTGCTATCGATGTCGAAAGTTCCCTTTGTTCCATCAGAAAGGTAAGCATAAACTCTACCTTCTGCGCCCATAGTTTTTTCTGAAGCTGTTACGTAAGCGTACTTACCAGACTCAGTTGTTGCTTTAGATTCTACTACGAAACCATTAACTGCGTAGAACTCAATAGTTTTACCCATGTCAATTGCTACATCTTTGTCACCTGCTACATCTCTAGCAGCAGTATAAACTGTTCCACCGATTGTGTACTTTTTATCAACTTTTGAAGAAACAAAACCAGTTTGCTTTTCAACTAGAGATACTGTACCAGCGCTAACCTTTGTGCCATCATTAGTTGTAGTTTTAGTTTTTAGAGTAACTCTCTTGTCTTGAGCTACGCCTGTGCCTACAACAACATCGTCTTCAAGGCTTACAGTGATGTATTCAGGTGCGAATACTTCGCCAATTGTTTCAATTGTCATTGACTTAGCTGTCATAGCTGTTACTTTGCCATAAATAGTTTCGTCAATTTTAATTGTATTTATTACATCATTCTTGTCTCCTGTGATAATGAATGTGTAAGTGATTGGAAGGTTTGTTTTTGCTGCTGGGATTTTCTTTGCTGCAGCAAGTGCTTTATCAGTAGGAGTATCACTTAATGCTTCGCCATTAAGGATAACTGCAGCGTCAGCAGCTACCTTGAAAGTTTTGTTTTTGCCATTTACTTTGAAAGTATATGTCAAATTTTCACGAGCTGCGCCAGTAGTGAATTCTAGGTCTTTAGACGCTACTTCGTAAGCTGTGTTGTCCATAGCAACGATAGAAACTATTTCCTTAGAACCAGTTGTTGGCTCTTTGTACATAATTTTAACGTTTAGACCGATAAGCTCAGATTTGATGTCGAATTTCTTCTTGCCATCAAATGTTACAGTATTTCCACCAGTTTTTGCATCTTTGAAAGTGCCGTCTGGCTTGCCATCAAGATCAGCAGTTAGAACACCGTAAGCATTCTTAACCTTGAATACGTTCTCAGCAAGAGTTCTTCCAGAAGAAGTAATTGTGTTGAACAATGTGTTGTACGCCATTTGTGCAACGTTTCCTCTGTCAGCAGCATCGTTAGCCATTAGGTTAACATCGTCATTCATGCCATTTTTAGCAGCAATTGCGATGTATCCGCTTGGGTACTTTGTATCTACTACAGTTGCTTCAACAACGTTTCCGTTGTCATCAATTTTAGAGATAGTTCTCTTCTCTTCTAGGCCAGCTGCTCTAACTAGCATAGTTGTGAACTCTGCATAAGTTACAGGTGCATCTGGTTTGAAGCTCTTATCTGGGTAACCCATGATGATTTCTTCAGATACGCAGAAGTTTACGAAACCTGCGCCCCAGAAGCTTGCTGCAACGTCAGTAAAGCTTGTTGCGCCTGCAAAGTTGTCTGCGTTAGTCTTACCAGAAAGTAGTCTGTAGATAACTGCAGCAGCCTCTGCTCTTGTTAGTGTTGCCGCTGGTGCGAAAGTTGTTTCAGTCTTACCAGTCAACACGCCTAGGTCGTTAAGAACGCCAACTGCAGTTGCATTTGTGTGGTCCTTAGCAACGTCGTTAAACGCGCCAGTAACAAATGTGGAAGCAGCCATTGCCAAAACTAATACTAGGGCTAAGCCTTTTTTTAGATTTCTCATTTGAAAAATCCTCCTTAAATATTTTTTTAAAGAACCAATCCGTCCGATTTAGTCCACCTTAAGCTATAAGGTACAATTAAAAAAGCGCTTTAGCGGTAGTCCCCTAAGTGGGCACCCCCCACCTTAGTAATAATTCTACCAGCTAACTTTTGGATAGATAAAACCCGTCAGTTAATTCTTTATGCTATATAGTTTACCATAATTTATGATTTTTGCAAGGAATTTGGTGGCATTGTAATATAAGTGTAATATACGGGAGGGGGGTGAAATCCCGAGGGTTGTGGGCAATTACACAATAAAAAAAGGCTTCTAAAGAAGCGTTTTAAGTATCTTTTTTTGAAACTCATCGACAGAAAGTTCAATAATTAAAAATTCAAAAGCAGAACTTTCCTATTCATTATAAAAAGGGCGACCATTACAGCCGCCCATTCCTTATGGTGTCAAAAATGCATCAATCACTTTTTTAATAAGAAGCATATTATCCGTTTTGGTTTTATTTTCAATGCAAAATCCGTCTGCACTGCCACTTAGGAAGGTTATTTCCTTATTAAACACCCTTGTTAGGTTGCAGATGCTCTCCACCGTCATCTCATTTGGGTAAACGAAAATTTTATTGCCCTTTTGGGTTATCTCCCTGATATTAAGGGCGGTTGCGCTGTTCCTTAGCTGTGCTATGTCAATTAGGTTCATCACGCACTTTGGCACGTCACCAAACCTGTCTATCAGCTCATCAACAACGTCGCTTGCGTCGTCCCCGTCCGCAACTGCGGAGATTTTTTTGTAAATCTCTATCCTTGTTTCGCCACTTTCTATATATTTCTGTGGAATAAAGGCGTCTATCAAAATATCCACCGCACAGCTTTGCGGGATATTCTTGCCCTCCCCCTTTTCCTCTAAAACCGCCTCGTTCAGCAGTTTTACATACATATCGTAGCCCACGCTTTCCATATGCCCGCTTTGGCTGGTGCCTAAAATATTTCCTGCTCCCCTAATTTGCAAATCACGCATTGCAATCTTAAACCCGCTGCCAAACTCGGTGTATTCCTTAATTGCCATAAGTCGCTTGGTTGCATCCTCACTTAGCACCTTGTTGCCGTTATACATAAGGTAGGCGCACGCACGCTTGACGCTTCTGCCCACTCTGCCACGGATTTGGTACAGCTGGGAAAGCCCCAGCCTATCGGAGTTTGGAATTATAAGGGTGTTTGCGTTTGGAATGTCTATCCCTGTTTCAATAATGGTGGTGCAAACAAGGACGTCCCCTTCGCCACCTATAAATTTTGACATAACCCCCGAAAGTTCCCCCTCGCTCATTTTGCCATGGGCGAAAAGTACACGTGCGTTTGGCACAAGGCGGGAGATTTTTGCCGCCTCCAGCTCGATGTTCTCCACATTATTAAATAGGTAGAAAACCTGCCCGCCACGGCGAATCTCTTTCGCAATTGCGTCTGCCACAATGCCGTCGTTATAGGCGCAGACGTAGGTTGTAACGGGGTGACGGCCCGACGGTGCCTCCTCGATAAGGCTCATATCCCTAATCCCGCTCATCGCCATGTTAAGGGTGCGGGGTATTGGGGTTGCGCTAAGGGTTAGTGAGTGGACGTTCTTGGTCATTTCCTTTAGTTTTTCCTTGTGAAGAACGCCAAATCGTTGCTCCTCGTCCACAACCAGCAGTCCCAAATCTTTAAATTTTACATCCTTTTGGATTATGCGGTGGGTGCCGATTACAATGTCAATATCCCCACGCTTAACATCACGCAGGATTTCCTCCATCTGCTTTTTGGTTCTAAAGCGTGATAGAACTTGGATTTTTATTGGGTAACCCTCGAACCGCTCCACCATTGTTGTGTAGTGCTGCATTGCAAGGAGGGTGGTTGGAACCAGCACAGCCGCCTGCTTACCGCCATTTACGCATTTAAAGATTGCACGCATTGCAACCTCCGTTTTGCCAAATCCAACGTCGCCGCACAGCAGCCTATCCATTGGGGAGGTTTTTTCCATATCACCCTTAATCTCACTACTTGAGCGTAGCTGGTCGTCCGTTTCCTCGTATGGGAACTTGGCCTCAAAATCAGCTTGCAGGTAATCGTCCTTTGGGAATGGGTAGCCAACGATTTTTTGGCGCTCGCCATAGAGTATTATAAGCTCCTTAGCCATTGTCCGCACGCTTTCCTTAACCTTTTGCTTTGCCTTTGCCCAGTCCGTTGTGTGCATTTTGGAAAGCTTGACCTTTGCGTGCTCGGGCGCAATGTATTTGGAGATTAAATCGAGCTGATTGCACGGTATAAAGAGGGTGTCCCGTCCTGCATAGGCAATTTTTACGTAGTCCTTGGCGGTTTTTTCAACCTCTATTTTTTCTATCCCCACAAATCTGCCAATACCGTAGTTGACGTGGACAACGTAGTCACCCTGCTTTAAATCTCCGTAGAACAGCGGTTTTCGCTTTTTATCCTTACCCTTTTGGGTGGCTTTCTTTTTTGTGCCATCCGCAACCGCCTTTTCGCAAAGGATTGCAAGCTTGGCGGTTTCGTATTCCACCCCGTACTTCATTGAGGTGATTAAAACAAAGATTTCACCAGCTTTAAGGTCGTCCGAATTCTCCCTTACCGGCGCAATTATCCCCTGCTCCAAAAGTATTTTGGAAATCCGCTCCCCCTTATCCCTAGTTTGAGTGCAAATTGCAACGGTGTATCCTTTTTCCTTGTAAAATCCCACCTCATCTTGCAAAAACTCCATTGTTGTAAAGGGTGAAATGCTCCTACTCTTAGAGGTTATCATCTGTTTAAGTGAAATATCTCCAACAAAATTGTTAAAGTTATCCCCAATAATTAAGGGGAATTTTTGCGCTCTTGCTATAATATCTGTAAAGTCAAGGTAGAATTTTGAGGATTGAGGGTAGGGCAAGGTCTTTTGCAAAAGCTGCTTAATATCCTCGTTTAGCACAAATGCAATATCGTTAAATGCAGTTGAAAGCCCCTTATAATTCGTGAAAAACACAAGGGTTTCCTTGGCTAGATAGTCAAAAATAGAGGAAGGCTCAAACAGGAGTGGCATATACCTATCAAAGCACAAAAGCTCCCCGCTCACCTTAAACTTCTCAAGGTCTGCGGCAATTTCTCCTTCAATCTCCTCTTTATTCTCCCGCTTTATAAGCTTTGCACGCTTTAAAAGGTTACCGAACAGCTCCTCCACCTTGTTATTTTGAAAAATAACCTGCTCCTTAACGGGTGGGATTGTGGTGCTATCAACACCGTCCAAGCGGCGCTGTGTGTGGAGGTCAAACTCCGATATCGTGTCTATGTCATCATCAAAAAACTCTATCCTTATCGGGTTTTCCACATTGGGTGGGAATACGTCCAAAATGTATCCCCTGCGGGCAAATTGCCCCACCCCCTCTATCGTTTGGGCGGCGCTGTATCCGCTATCCACAAGTGTTCTTGTCAAATCCTCTATCCGTATTGTTTGCCCCACTTTAAGGC
>CAZMCJ010000032.1:0-10851 GCA_964564795.1 uncultured Eubacteriales bacterium
TTGTTAAAATGGTTGAGGATAGGTCCGACTGGTGTATCTCAAGGCAAAGAATTTGGGGAGTTCCAATTCCAATCTTCTATTGCAATGATTGTGGCAAAGAGATTATCAACGAGGAAACAATCAAGGCAGTTGCCGACCTTTTCACCAAAGAGGGAAGCGACGCTTGGTATGAGTATGAAGCAGAGCAAATTTTGCCAAAGGGAACAACTTGTCCTTGCGGTGGAACTCACTTCACAAAAGAAACAGATATTATGGACGTTTGGTTTGATAGCGGCTCGTCACATGCTGCTGTTTTGCAAACAAGGCAGGGGCAAGCGTGGCCTGCTGATATGTATTTGGAGGGTAATGACCAATACAGAGGTTGGTTCCAATCCTCCCTTCTAACATCGGTTGCGGCTTATGGCGTTGCGCCTTACAAAAGTGTTGTAACACATGGTATGGTGGTTGATGGCGAAGGCAAAAAGATGAGTAAATCTTTGGGTAATGGCATTGACCCTATTGACATAATCAAGGAATATGGTGCGGACATTCTAAGACTTTGGGTGCTTTCTGCTGACTATAAAGTTGACATTCGCTTCTCTAAGGAGATTTTGAAGCAGCTTTCAGAAAGTTACAGGAAGATTAGAAACACAGCGCGTTTTATTCTGAGCAACCTGACTGATTTCAACCCACAAACCGATATGGTTGCCTATAGCGATATGGTGGAGATTGATAAATATGCACTTTCCAGATTAAATGAAGTTATCGAAAAGGTTACAAAGGGGTACGAAACGTTTGAGTACCACACAGTCTACCATACACTTCGCAACTTCTGCGTAGTTGACCTTTCAAACTTCTACCTTGATATAATTAAGGATAGGCTGTATATTGAAAAAGCTGGTAGCAAGGAGCGTTTGTCTGCTCAAAGCGCAATGTATATCATACTAAAGGCGCTAACAAAAATGCTTGCACCAACACTTTCCTTTACAGCGGACGAAATTTGGTCCTTTATGCCACATACAGCAGAGGACGATGGTGAAAGTGCTATGTTCAATGACTTCCCTAAGGTTAACCTTGAGTATAACAACAAGGGTATTTCCGAAAAGTGGGGCAAGATTTTGAACATTCGTGAGGATGTTAAGAAGGCACTGGAGCTTGAAAGAACTGAAAAGACAATTCGTTCTTCACTAGAAGCTAAGGTTACCCTTTTTGCAAAGGGTGAGCTTTATAACGAGCTTGTTGCACTAAAGGCAGACTTGCCAACGGCTTTCATAGTTTCCGAGCTTGAGATTGTGGATGGCGAGAGTGAACAAGGCTTTAAGGGGGAAACAAACGAGGGTCTAACTGTCCTTGTTGGAAAAGCACAGGGCGAAAAATGCCAAAGATGCTGGGTTTACGACAAGTCGGTTGGAACAATTGAGGAACACCCAACCCTTTGCGCACGTTGTGCAAGGATTTTGGCACAGTAAATTAAAAAAAGTGGGCGGACTTGTGGTTCGCCCACTCTTTTGTAATAAAAAGGGGAAAATATGGTACTTAACTTTTTAATAATAGCAATAATAATTGCCTTTGACCAAATAACAAAATATTTTACACTTATAAACCTAAAGCCAATTGGAACATTCCCAATAATAGAGAACATTGTGCACCTAACCTATGCAGAAAATACAGGGGCGGCGTTTAGCATTTTGGAGGGTAAACTGTGGTTTTTTCTAATAACCACCACCTTAATCGTTGCCTTTATCATATATGCACTTAAAAAGTATGGGGACATAAATATTATGTTTCGCACCTCCCTTATATTTATTGTGGGCGGTGCACTTGGCAATTTGATTGATAGAATTCGTCTTGGGTTTGTTGTGGATATGATTGATTTTAGGGTGATAAATTATGCGATTTTTAACGTGGCGGATTGCTTTGTGGTAGTTGGCACGATAATCCTTGGCATATACTTAGTTTTTTATGATAAGGTTTTGTTTAGCGAGGATAAAAAATGATGGAAAAAGAGCTGATAATAACAGCTGAGCTTGTGGGAGAACGACTTGATAAAATTGATATTGGTGTGGCAAGGAGCGCCTTGCAGCGCCTTATTGCTGAGGGGGGAATTCTTGTTAATGGACAGATGAAGAACAAGAGTTACCGTCTGGAGGAGGGGGACAGCGTTGTTGCCACCTTCCCTGAGCCAAAAGAGCTGGAGGCGGTTGCACAAGATTTGGAAGTTGACATCATATATGAGGACGATGATTTGCTTGTTGTGAATAAGGCGCAAGGAATGGTTGTACACCCTGCGGCTGGAAACCTTGATGGCACGCTTGTAAATGCACTTTTGCACCACTGCAAGGGTCGCCTTTCATCAATCAACGGTGTTATTCGCCCCGGCATTGTGCATAGGATTGATAAGGATACAAGCGGACTGCTCCTTGTCGCAAAAAACGATTTTGCACATACCCATTTGGCAGAGCAGATTAAGGAACATTCCCTAAAGCGGTGCTACCAGGCGATTGTGTATGGCAGAGTAAAGGAGTACGAGGGCACAATTGATGCACCAATTGGAAGGCACAAAACGGATAGGAAAAAAATGTGCATTACAGATAGAAACGCTAAAAATGCAGTTACCCACTATAAGGTTATAGAATATTTAAATGGCTATACTTTTGTTGAGTGCCGATTGCAAACTGGACGTACCCATCAAATTAGGGTACATATGGCGTCAATTGGTCACCCAATTGGTGGTGATGTTGTGTATGGACCTAAAAACGACAAAACAGGGCTGGGCAAGCAACTGCTCCACGCAAAGGAGATTGGGTTTATCCACCCCAAAACAAATGAGTATATGGAATTTAGCGCCCAAGCGCCAAAAAGTTTTAAAAATTTTATTATGAAAAACGGAGGGAACTACACCAATGGGTAAGTTTACAGGGATGATAATTGTTAGCGATATGGACGGAACACTTTTGGATAAGGATAAAAAAATCCCCCAAATCAACTTGGATAAAATAGACTACTTTATGGAGAATGGTGGTATTTTCACCATTGCAACGGGCAGAAGCTCTCACTCTATAAAAAAATATATGGATATTCTTAAGGTTAATGCGCCTGTTATTTGCTATAATGGTGGCAGTATCTACGATTTTGAGAATGAAAAAACCGTTTGGTCGGTAGAGATTGATAACAAGATTGCTATGGAAGTGGTGGACGAGGTTGTGGCGAACTTTAGCGATGTTGGTGTGGAGTTGTTCACCCCAAACAATATCTATATACCACAGGAGAACGAGCTTACTAAATGGCATATGGAGTTAGAGGGGCTAACTTACGAGGTGTGCGACTACAAAACAGCGCCCCGCCCTTGGTATAAGTTTATATTTGCAAACGAGTATTCCAAATTAAAGCTAGTGGAAGATTTTATAAGAGAAAAGGGGTATGTGCAAAAATACCCAGACATACGTTTTGTTTACTCTGAAACATTCTTCTATGAATTTTTGCCAAAGACATGCACAAAAGGCAATGCCCTAAAGCATTTGTGCGAGATTATGGGGGTTGATATGAAGAACTCCTTTGCAATTGGGGATAACCACAACGACGAAGAAATGCTTTTGGAGAGTGGAATGGGATTTTCTGTTGCAAATGGTGAACCGGAGATGAGGGAGATTGCAAGCAAAGTTTTGTGCCATTGTAACGATGGCGCTGTGGCGGAGCTTGTGGATTATATTGAGGGCATGGTGAAATAAATAAGATCAGAGGACGAGTTAAATCGTCCTCTGATTTTCTATTTCCAGCAGTTTCCGTTTTAACGCAAGCCCACCCGCATATCCAACAAGGGAATTATTGCTGCCAATAATACGGTGGCAAGGGATAATAATGGGGAGGGGGTTTTTATTATTCGCCATACCAACAGCACGGCAAGCCTTTTCATTACCAATATTTTTTGCGATTTGCTTGTAGGTGGCAGTTTCGCCATATGGTATACGCTCAAGAGCCTGCCAAACACTTTGCTGAAATGGGGTACCAGCCATATTTATGGGCAGGGAAAATTCGGTGCGATCCCCTAGCAAATACTCCATAATTTGCCCTTCCCCTTCAATTAATAATTGGGTTTTTTGGGTTTGAATACCGGTTGGAATTTGGCAGGGGAGGAAAATCCTAACAATACAGTCAGACTCATCCATTATTCCAAACTCCCCGAGTGGTGTTTTAAACGAATAAAAGTTAGGCAAAAAATCACCCCTAATCTAATAATCTAACGCTGATTTCCCCGGAAATTAGCGTTTTTATTGTTTTATCATCAAGCTCTACAACAAGTCCGCCACCCTCCGTTATATCAAGAGCAGTACAAGGAGTTTGTATATTTTGTTCTATTATATTAATCCTCTTGCCCAAAACGAATGAGCGCTTTTTATATTCCTCAATAAAACTTATAGTTGCAAGGTTTTCAATCATAGGAAAAAGCTCGTTCAAAAGGGAGCCAATAAGCTCGCTACGACTAATCTTTTTATCCAAGCAAAGGCTTGTAACATTGTCTTTAATCTCCTCTGGAAATGCGTCCATAGGGGTGGAAAAATTTATACCAATACCAAGGGTGATATTTTCAATTGCACCATTTTCAAAGTTGGTGGTTGCCTCGGTTAAAATTCCACAAATTTTCTTACCATCCAAATAAACATCGTTAACCCACTTTATCTGTGGCTTAAGGTTAAGGGTTTTCTCAATAGCCAGGCAAACGCAAAGGGAGGCAGCGGTAGTCAGTCGCATTGCATCGTCCAGTGTGAATTTTGGCTTTATAATAATGCTTAAATAAATGCCACTACTTTTGGGAGAGAAAAAGGACCGACCCATTCTTCCCTTGCCAACTGTTTGCTCGTTTGCTATAACAATGGTACCATTAGCAGCACCTTTCAGCGCAAGTTCTTTTGCAACGGTGTTGGTGGAGGTTACAGAATCAAGCACAACAATTTGGTTATTTTTATATTGGTCATTTAAAAAAGGAAGTATGGAGGCGGTTGATATAATATCGTTGATAGCATCTAGTGTGTATCCCTTATTGGTAACCGAATTTATTAGGTAGCCATCGTTTTTAAGCTCGTTTATTCCTTTCCAAATTGCAGTGCGTGATATGGATAGAAGATCTCCAATTGCTTGCCCCGATATATAGCTCCCACGGTTTTCCTCTAAAATTTTCAAGATGTTCTCTTTGGTTGACATATTGCCACGTCCTTTCAATAAACAAATAGTATCAAAATATTTTTTGCTTGTCAAATAAACTTTTGGCACTGAATAAAATCATTGTATAAGTCAATACTTTTTATAACAAGCGAGAGCGAAATTTCGCTTTAATATAAATGGTAGAGGTGGCTGGTGGGAATGATAAAAAAGGTGGAAATTTGTGGGGTTAACACTGCAAAGCTAAAGGTGCTAACAAATGATGAAAAGCTAAAGCTACTGGAAAAAATAAAAAAGGGGGATATGAAAGCACGGGAGGAGTTCATAAACGGGAATTTGCGGTTGGTGCTAAGTGTTATAAAACGCTTTAACAACAGGGGCGAAAATATGGACGACCTTTTCCAAATTGGGTGCATTGGGCTAATAAAGGCGCTAAACAACTTTGATACAAGCTACGATGTTCGTTTTTCCACCTATGCAGTTCCAATGATTTTGGGGGAGCTAAGGCGTTTTTTGCGTGATGATAATCCTATAAGAGTAAGCCGTTCAATGCGTGATATGGCATATAAGGCATTAGGGGTTAAGGAAGAGCTTTCAAACAAATTCCAAAGGGAGCCAACGGTGGAGGAAATTGCAAAGCATATGGAGGTGCCAAAGGAGAATGTTGTGTTTGCGCTTGAGGCAATACACGCTCCTGTTTCTTTGTTTGAGCCTGTTTACTATGATGGAAACGATGCAATTTTTGTGATGGACCAGGTGAAGGATACCAAAAATAACGACGAAAATTGGACAGAGCATATTGCGCTAAAGGAAGCGATTAAAACACTTACAGAGCGTGAACGCAAGATTTTGTTGCTACGGTTTTTTGCAGGACGGACGCAAATGGAGGTTTCTAAGGAAATTGGAATTTCCCAAGCGCAGGTTTCACGGATAGAAAAAAGTGCACTAAATAGAATGAAAAAACAGATATAATTTTTGCAGATTTGTGCTTTACACGTAGCGAAAAATGTTGTATAATAAGTTAAATAAAAAAACACCCTTTAAGTCAATCCTGTGAGGTTGATAAGGCGATATATATTGTGCCCCTGCTATAGCTATAGCTGGGTGAGTTTAAATGTATCCTCTTGTCGAACCTTTTTGGTTTGGCAAGAGGTTTTTTGTTGGAGGTGAAAAGGAGTGCAAGGAAAGCAAAAGGCAATTATAATGGACGAGCTTGGAATTGAACGGGCAATAACAAGAATTTCGTTTGAAATTTTAGAGCGTAACAAAGGGGTTAAAAACCTTTCAATTGTGGGTATAAGGCGCAGGGGATTTGTAATAGCAAAGCGAATTGCTAAAAAAATAAGTGAGATAGAAAAAATAGAGATAGAGGCAAGCCCACTGGACATCACCTACTACAGGGATGACAACAAAGAACGAACAAAAATGCAACCACCGGAGGAAAAGCTAGATGTGGACGAAAAAAATATTATCTTGGTTGATGATGTTATGTTTACAGGCAGAACAGTGCGTGCGGCGATTGATGCCCTTATGGATTGTGGAAGACCAAAGAGTATATCACTTGCTGTAATGGTTGATAGAGGGCATAGGGAGCTACCAATGCGTCCGGATTTTGTTGGCAAAAACGTGCCAACATCTAAAAGTGAGATGGTTCGGGTGTGCGTTATGGAGTTTGATAACAAGGAATCAATAACAATTGAGGATAAATAAAAAGATATGGGGGATAGGGAAGATGAAAAAAATTATTCAAATTGAGGAAAAGGTACCATTTTCGATGCTGTTGCCACTTAGTGTGCAACATTTGTTTGCTATGTTTGGGGCATCAGTTCTAGTTCCAATCGTGTTTGGAATAAACCCAGGCATTGTTCTTTTTATGAATGGTGTAGGAACATTACTTTTCATTCTAATCACAGGGGGTAAGGCACCTGCTTATCTTGGCTCGTCATTCGCATTTTTGGCACCGGCGGGGGCTATAATTTCCACAATGGGTTATGAATATGCTTTAGGTGGTTTCGTAGTTGTTGGCTTTTTAGGCTGTTTGCTTTCTCTTTTTGTGTGGAAGTTCGGAACAAAGTGGATTGACGTTGTTTTGCCACCGGCTGCTATGGGACCTGTTGTTGCGCTAATAGGTCTGGAGCTTGCAAGCTTTACGGTTTCAGGCGGCACAATCGGCGCAAACATTATGACGGACACAATGACTGCTCCGGACGTTACAGTTTTCCTTATAACTCTTGGCGTTGCAGTTTTTGGTTCGGTAATATTCAAAGGTTTCCTTTCTGTTGTTCCAATACTTGTTGCTATGGTGTGCGGATATGTTGCAGCTATTTTCTTTAATATGGTTGATTTTAGCAGTGTTGTTAGCGCACAGCTTTTTTCAATGCCTGCATTCCAATTTCCAAAGTTTGATATAGGTGCAATTCTTGTAATTCTACCGGTTATTTTGGTTATCGCATCAGAGCATATAGGCCACCAGCTTGTTACAAGCGAAATTGTTGGCAAGGATTTGCTAAAGGAGCCAGGTTTACATAAGACACTATTTGCAGATAACTTATCTAGCATGCTTTCTGGTTTTATCGGTTCTGTTCCAACCACAACTTATGGCGAAAATATTGGTGTTATGGCTATCACAGGTGTTTACAGCGTTCAAGTTATCGGCGGAGCTGCCGTTCTTTCAATAATAATGGCATTCGTAGGGCCACTAACTGCACTAATCGCAACAATCCCGGGCAACGTTATCGGTGGTGTAACATTCTTGCTTTATGGTATGATTGGCGCATCGGGTATCAGATTAATGGTTGACTCTAAAATTGATTACACTCGTTCAAAAAATCTTATACTTACATCAATCGTTTTTGTAACCGGCCTTTCCGGTGTTGCAATTAACTTGGGTGGCTACCAAATCAAAGGAATGGTTTTAGCGTGTGTTGTTGGCATTGTTATAAGCACAGCTTTTTATATCCTTGACAAAATGGGGCTAACAAACGATAGTGATAAAAAATAATATATGATGAATAAAAGACAGGGTAATACCTGTCTTTTATTAAAAAAGGAGGAAAAAATGGATTTAGCTATTAAAAATGCAAGGGTGATTGACCCCAAAAACGGAGTGGATAAAATAACCAATATCTATATTTATGATGGCAAAATTGCCAACATTACAGATGAGGAAATGATAACAGACGAAGTGATAGATGGAACAAACTTAATAGCGACACCAGGCCTTATTGACTTGCACAGCCATCTGCGTGACCCTGGGCTTACCTATAAAGAGGATATCGAGAGTGGGACAATGGCGGCAGCAGCGGGGGGCATAACCTCCATATTTGCAATGGCGAACACTATTCCGGTTACGGATAATGAGGAAACAATAAAGCAAATTAACAAAAAGGCAAAAGAAGTAGGTAGCGCTAACGTTTATGTTGTAGGTGCGATGACAAGGGGACTCCATGGTGAGCAGCTTTGTGACTACGAGATGATGAAGGAAAACGGAGTTTTAGCAGTAAGCGACGACGGTAAGAGCGTGGAAAATCCAAAGGTAATGCGTGATGTTGTAAAGTCTGCCAAAGAGTACGGGCTTGTTCCATTTTGCCACTGCGATGATGTTGCATTAATTGATGGCGGAGTGATGAACGAGGGAGAAGTAAGCAGGAAATTAGGGCTAAAGGGCAATCCAACAATTGCGGAGGACGTGGTTGTGGCGCGCGATATTTTGATTGGTGAGATGGAAGACGCTCATCTGCATATTTCCCACGTTAGCAGTGGTACAAGCGTTGATATTATAAGAAACGCAAAAAAAAGAGGGGCAAAGGTTACTGCAGAAACAGCTCCTCACTACATTGCACTAACCGACGAGTGGGTGGAGCTTGTTGGCGCAAACGCAAGAATGAACCCACCACTTAGGGGCAAAAAGGATAGGCAAGAGATAATAGACGGAATAATAGATGGAACTATTGATTGCATTGCAACCGACCACGCACCACACTCGGAGGAGGATAAGGAGGGTGAGCTTGCAAAAACAATGAATGGAATTGTAGGGTTTGAAACATCGTTTGGTGTTAGCTACACATATTTGGTTAAGCGGGGCCTTATAAGCCTAAATCGTTTAATCGAGCTTATGAGTGTTAAGCCTGCGGAGATTATGGGGCTTGATAAAGGGAATTTAAGCATTGGTGCAGATGCGGATATCGCACTGTTTGACATAGAAAACGAGTATACGGTTTCAAAGGAATGCTTTAAATCAAAGGGGAAAAACACGCCTTTCGATGGCTTTATGCTGTATGGCAAGGCTAAATATACAATATTAAATGGCAAGGTAGTTTATAAGGAGGAAGAAAAATGTCAGTAGATATACTAATAAAAAAGATAATAGAGAAGAAAAATCCAAGCGTTGCGGGACTTGACCCAAATATGGATTTTGTGCCAAACTTTATAAAAGAAAAGCACTTCAGCGAAAATGGTAAAACGTTAAAAGGGTGTGCAACTGCAGTGCTTGAATACAACAAGGGGTTAATTGATGGATTTTGCGATGTTGTGCCTGCGATAAAACCACAAAGTGCATACTATGAGATGATGGGTAGCTTTGGCGTTTGGGCGCTGGAGGAAACAATTAAATATGCAAAGCAAAAAGGTCTATACATCATAGCAGACATCAAAAGGAATGACATAGGAACAACAGCAGAGGCATACGCAAAGGCATATTTGGGGCAAACAAATGTTGGCGGAGAGATGGTTTCGGCATTTGATTGCGATGCTTGCACAGTAAATGGATACCTGGGGACAGATGGGATTGAGCCATTCCTTGAAGAGTGCAAAAAAGGCAAGATGATTTTCAATTTGGTTAAAACATCAAACCCATCGTCAGGGGAGTTACAAGATTTGATGATAGGTGAGAAAACAGTATACGAAACAATGGCGCAAATGGTGAATAAGTGGGGAGATAGTGCAATGGGTGCAGGCAACTACTCACAAGTGGGGGCAGTAGTTGGCGCAACATACCCAAGGCAACAAGAGGTTTTGCGTGAGCTTATGCCAAAGATATTCTTCCTTGTGCCCGGTTATGGTGCGCAAGGTGGTGCGGCAAAGGACGTTGCAAACTCATTTAACAAGGACGGGTTGGGTGCAATTATAAACTCGTCACGTGGGATAATGTGTGCATACAAAAAAGGCAATTTCAAGGAGCAAGACTATATCGAGGCGGCAAGGCAAGAGGCAATAAGAATGAGGGACGAAATCACAGCATTTATAAAATAGACACTTGCATTATTATGCAGTATGATGTATAATAATTCACATATAGAAAAAAGGAGAAATGTTATGAAAGCTTATTTAGTGCTTGAAGACGGCAAAGTTTTTGAAGGCAAAAGTTTGGGCTGTGAAGGAATTGCAGTGGGCGAGGTTGAATTTAACAGTGCAATGGGCAACTACCTAGAGATTGCGACTGATAAAACAAATTTTGGCAAAATTATTACGATGACATACCCAATAATGGGAAACTACGGCTACAACGATTGCGATTTGCTAAGTGATGGCGCATATTTAAGCGGGCTTGTGGTTAGAGAGTGTTGCGACGTTCCGAGCAACTACCTATGCAAGGGAACATTTGAGGATTTCCTTAAGACTAGGGGCGTTGTTGCGATTAAAGATATAGACACACGTGAGCTTACAAAAATAATCAGAGATAAGGGCACGCAAAAGGGTGCGGTTGTCAGCGGTGAA
>CAZMCJ010000033.1:0-10064 GCA_964564795.1 uncultured Eubacteriales bacterium
TATGGAGGGACTTTTATACACCTCCATCTACCTTATACCTGCACGAATTTTTTTGTGGAGCGCAGGGATTGCATGCTTTACCAAAAGCAGCCCAAAGCAAATGGTTAAAAACCTCCTCACTCACCCTTGTATTATTGCGGTGGAGCTTGGGTTAGTGCTGATGATAAGCGGGATTACCCTGCCATTTTTTGTGGAGAAAACAATACGTATGGTGGGTGATGCAACCACAGTATTTTCCATGTTAACCATTGGCGGATTGGTTGCGGGTGCAAATTTGCGCACCATTTTCTCAAAGGATAATTTTTATTATTGCTTTGTGCGACTTATTTTGGTGCCACTGCTCGTTTTGGGTATTGGAAATTTTTTCGGTTGGGATAAACTGCTCCTTGGAGTTGCCGTTGTGCTTGCAGGAATGCCCGCAGGGGCAACAACGTCCATGCTTGCGGATAAGTATGATGGCGATGCGGACTTTGCATCAAAATGCATAGTGCTTAGCACCATTTTATCAATGCTTACAATCCCACTGCTCGTTACCCTTGTTTAAATACGCAAAAAAGGCAGGTAGCTTAAAACTACCTGCCTTTTAATGTTTTTTATTATTTTCTTGCGATTGCTTTCTTAGCAGCCTCTACAATTGCAGGACCGTCCAATTTAAACTTCTTGAACAAATCAGCATATGAGCCTGTTTCAGCGTGGCAATCCAAAAGGCCTACCATCTCAACAGGTGCGCCCTTACCGGAAGTTACAAGAACCTCAGCAACTGCACTTCCTAGTCCGCCCATAATGTTGTGCTCCTCGCAAGTTACGATTGCGCCTGTTTCGCTTGCGCACTTCATAATCAAATCCTTGTCGATTGGCTTGATAGAGTACATATCAACAACTCTGGCATTGATACCCTCAGCCGCTAGAAGCTCTGCAGCCTCCATAGCTTTGCTTACCATAACGCCGCAAGAGATCAAAGTAACATCTGTTCCTTCTTTGCAAACGCAGCCCTTACCAATTTCAAATGTTGCATCGTCTGCATACATTTTTGGTGTCATATCTCTTGAAAGTCTGATATACATTGGGCCATAATGTTCGATAGCTGCTTTTGTCATCCAGTCTACTTGAACTTCGTCAGATGCAACCAAAACTGTAAAGTTTGGCATTGCACGCATAATGGACAAATCCTCAATAGCGTGGTGAGAAGGTCCGTCAAATGCGTCAGAAAGTCCGCTGTATCCACCCATCATCTTAACGTTTAGGTTAGAGTATGAAAGAAGTGATCTTGCAGGAAGAGCACCAATTGTTGTTAGGAATACTGCAAAAGTGTTAACGAAAGGAATTTTGCCGCTTGATGCAAGACCAGCAGCCATACCCATCATTGCGTACTCTGAGATACCACAATTGATAAATCTATCTGGGCAAGCGTTGCCGAAAACAGCTGATTTTGTGGAGCAAGAAACGTCTGCATCCAGTGCAACAACGCTCAAATTGTCTTTTCCGTATTTTAGTAGGGAATCGCCGTAAGCATCTCTAATTGATTTAGCCATTATTTTGCACCTCCTAATTCGCTCATTGCTGTTGCAAAATGTTCTACCCCTATTGGAGAACCATGCCAAGTGTTTTTGCCTTCCATAAAGGAAACGCCTTTACCCTTAACAGTTTTAGCCATAATGATTGTTGGAACGCCCTTAACAGCCTTAGCTGCATCAATTGCATCGCAAACAGAAGAAACATCGTGGCCGTCACAGTGGATAACGTTGTAGCCGAAAGCTTTGAACTTAGATTCGATACTACCCATAGGCATAATTTCCTCAGAAGTACCGTCAAGTTGAACACCGTTCCAGTCAAGAATTGTGATAAGCTTATCCATCTTTTGCTTAGAAGCGTTCATGCAAGTTTCCCAAACAACGCCTTCGTTAATTTCGCCATCGCCCAAGATTGCATAAACGTAAGCATCAATGTTGTCCATTCTGTTAGCAAGAGCCATACCAAGAGCAACAGGGTAGCCTGCGCCTAGTGGTCCTGTTGAAGCCTCAACACCTGGTGTGTGAAGTGAACAAGGGTGCCCTTGAAGGTGTGAACCACTTTGACGAAGTGTCTTCATATCTTCAATTGGGAAGAAGCCTTTTTCAGCCAATATTCTGTAAAGCATTGGAGCTGCGTGGCCCTTACAAAGAACAATTCTGTCCCTATCCGGTGCTTTTTGGTTCTCAGTGCTGATGTTTGCTTTTTCGAAATATAGTGCTGTCAAAATCTCACATACGGAAAGGGATCCGCCGGGGTGACCTGTTTGTATTGCGTGAAGTACGGTTAGTACGTCAATACGAAACTTGTTGCACATCTCTTCAAGTTGTGCTTTTCTCTCTAGTGAAATACTCAATTTTGTTGCCTCCCTTAATAAATTTTATTGTAATTTAATTATACTATAACCTATCAATAAAATCAATCTGTTTATATTTACAAATATGTATATGACAGGTATACATATTATAAGCACTTTGTATGCATTTCATATAATGTTATTTGATTTTGTAATGTTTATATGGATATTGCCATAAAATAAACTTATTTTAATTAATTAGATTTTGTGTTATGATTTAATATGAGGTGATTTTTATGAAGCTACTTATTTATATTTTGGAAAATAACAATCCATATGAAAATCTTGCGTTTGAAAACCTTCTTTTGGATAATGCAAAAGAAGACGAAATTATTTTTTATTTGTGGCAAAACTCCCCATGCATTGTAATTGGCAAAAACCAAAACCCATATGCTGAGTGCAATTTGGAGGAAATGGAAAAAGAGGGTGTGCATCTTGTGCGCCGCAAAACAGGGGGTGGTGCGGTTTACCACGACCTAGAAAATCTTAACTTTACCTTTATTATGAACAACAAAATCTATAACTATGAGCGTCAATGCGGTATTATTTTGTCGGCACTAAAAAGCTTAGGAATTAACGGCGAGATTGGTGGACGCAACGACCTTTTAACTGATGGAAAAAAGTTTTCCGGCTCTGCTTTTACTATCAAAAAAGACTTTTCGTGTCATCATGGAACCCTACTTATCAATGCGGATATGGGCAGACTTAAAAACCTGCTTAACCCATCAAAACTAAAGCTTGCATCCAAGGGAATTTCATCGGTTGCGGCTCGTGTTGTAAATTTAAAACAGATAAATCCAGATATTACCGTTGAAAAAATTAAAAAAGCACTTGTAATGGCAGCCCAAAATGAATATAATATTAGTTGTAAGGTGTACTACAACAAACCTGAAATCGACAGTGCTGAGCTTGAGCGACTGGGCAGCTTTTATAAAAGCAAAGATTTTATATATGGCTCCACCCCACCCTTTACAATCGAGTTCTCCCACCGTTTTTCTTTTGGGGAGGTTAGCTTTTTGCTAAAAGTTGTAAAAGGAGTAATAGAAGGCGGAAAAATTTACTCCGATAGCCTTATAACCGATATTGATGCAAGGATTATGAAAAAAATTGTAGGCAGCGTTTTTGAGAAGGAAAGCCTAATAAATTCCCTTGAGGAGGACTTATAAAATGGAATATTCATTAGAGTCTATGTTTTCCCTTAGTGGAAAAACTATTGTTGTTACTGGTGGCAGCAAGGGTATTGGTAGGGAGATTGCCCTTGGCTGCGGCAAAATTGGCGCACGTATTGCAATAATTGCAACCACTAAGTCCGCCGTTGATAAAACAGTAGAAGAACTAAAAAATCAAGGAATTGAGGCAATGGGTTTTTGTTCAAGTGTTTCGGACGAAGTGGCAATAGAAAAAATCGCCGCCGAAATAAACCAAAAAATGGGACCCATTTATGGGCTTGTGAACTCCGCAGGTATAAACATTAAGGAGCCACAAGTTTCCTTCAACATTGAAAATTTTAAAAAAGTCCTTGATGTTAACCTTGTTGGCACTATGGTGTGTTGCAAGGTTTTTGGCAAGTATATGCTGGAGCAAAAGCTTGGGCGTATTGTCAACATCTCCTCCGTTCGGGGGCACCAAGGCAAGGAGCTTTACTCCGCTTACAGCGCCTCCAAAGGCGGGGTTAACACAATGACCAAATCCATTGCGGTGGAGTGGGCAAAAACGGGTGTTAACGTAAACGCAATCGCCCCCAGTTTTACCCTTACGGATATTTGCCAGGATATGGTAAACGACAAACCAACATATGACTGGATACTATCCCGTCTTTATAAAGGAAGGCTGTGCGATTTGGAGCTGCTTGTTGGTCCTGCAATATTTCTGCTCTCCCCTTGCAGCGAGTTTATAACAGGGGAAATTTTATATGTTGATGGTGGTTGGACTGCGGGCTGACCCAAAATATAAGGAAGAAGTGAACTTTTATGCCAATTTACCCAGTTAAAAGAATTAATGTTACAGACCAGGTGTTTGATCAGCTGAAGTCTGCCATTATCTGCGGTGATTTTTCCATTGGGGAGAAATTGCCATCAGAAAACGAGCTTGCAGTTCGCTTCGGGGTCAGTCGTGTTACCGTCCGTCAGGCACTACAAAAGCTAACCGTGTTGGGGCTTATTGAAACAAAGCTGGGGGAGGGCTCCTTCGTTGCAACAATGAAACCCGGAATATACATGAGCAGCATTATCCCCCTTGCATATTTAGGACAAAAATCCACAATTGAGGTTGTGGAGTTCCGCAAAATAATCGAAACAGAGTCTATTGCCATTGCCGCAAAACGTGCTAATGCACGGGAGATTGCATCGCTAGAAAAAAATGTGGAAAAAATGATTATGGCAGAAGGTGACGCCGAGAAGTTTCGCCAGCTTGATTTAATATTCCATATGAAGATTGCTCAAATGACTAAAAACTCCCTTATTATCGAAACCCACAATATTTTAAAGGATATTCTAAACGTTGCGATGAAGGATATAAACTATTATATGGGCTATAAGGGTGCAATCCACTTCCACCCACGTATGCTAGAGGCAATTAAAGAGCGTGATGGGGAAAAGGCAAAAATGATTATGTCCGAACACCTTAAAGAAACCATTGAGGGTATTGAAAGTTTTACCCAAACCACAAAATAACAAATAAAAAAAGGAGAAACTAGATGAAAGATGTACTACGTGACAGAGTATCCAAAGTCTCCTCATACCTTGAGATTTTAATCTCTATACTCATTATCGTTGGCACACTTGTGGCAACCATTGCACTGGGATACCACATTTTTGATTTATTTAGCGCATTTGAGCGTAACAAAAACCCACAGCTTATTTTTGAGCAGTTTTTGGGTTTTGCAATTCAGCTAATTATTGCAATTGAGTTTGTAAAGATGCTTGCAAAGCACACCCCCGGCAGTGCGGTGGAGGTTTTACTTATCGTTATCGCAAAGCGTGTTATTGTTGATAAAACCACGATGTTTGATGCGCTTACAGGTGTTTTGGCACTTGCAATTTTGTTTGCAATAAAGCGATTTATGTTTGCTTCGGAGCGTGGCTACACATTTGATGGAGAGACGGTTTTTGATGGAGGGTTAAAAATTACTGAGTTTAACAAAATGACCAAGCACCACCTTCCACCGGAAATGGGAACAACGCTGGAGGACCTTATAATAAACGAGTTTGTTAGAGCCAAGCGGGATATTACCCTGCACAGCAAGCTAACGGTCAACCAGGTTACCCTTGCCATAAACGAGATGCGTGACGGGCAAATTACAAAGGTAGAAGTTGTGGCGGATGACATCAAATAGTAAGATTCTAGGGACGGCTATGTTGCTTGCCCCATTTTTTTTCGCAATCACCAGTTAATCCATCCTGATATACCGAAATACCACCATATAAACTTAAAAAAGCAAGAGGAATAACGGCTCCTCTTGCTTTTTTTATGTTTATGTAGATGTGTTGAGCAAAGTATTTTAGCGGGTAAATCCCTGTTATTGAATTGTCTTTTACGATGAAATAAATTTTATATATTATAAAAATGTTGTTGATGTCAACTTATAAGACAAAAAATTGTTTCCTGCAAGAGCACAAAAAGTCTGAAAGTATAATTTAAAGCTGGACATAGCGGCTGAAAAGAATAAAAAAATATTTTTAAATAACCAGTGAGAGTAAAACTTTTTAAAACGCATTACATAATTGGGGGGGAATGATGATTTTGATGTAAAAATCAAGGGTTATATGTAAATATTTAAGCATAAAAAAACTTGAGCCACTTGATAAAAGAAAAACCGCCCAGTCAACAGACTAAGCGGTTTTTTTTGCGTCTTGGCGCGCCCGAAGGGATTCGAACCCCTGACCTACCGGTTCGTAGCCGGGCACTCTATCCAGCTGAGCTACGGGCGCATAATTAGGACACTAAGATATTATAAAGCATATTTTAAAAAAAAGCAAGCATAAATATCATTTTCTCAAAAATTTTCCTCTTTTACTTTTAAGTAATAATGTAGTATAATAAATTTATTAATTAAAAATTGAGGAAATATGATGAAGATTAACAATAATCAGCTTAATAGCTTTGCACTTCTTCCAAAAGAGGCACTAAAATATTTACACATTGCTTCCCTTGCGGATTTACGGGTTCTTATTATGCTAATTGCAATGGAGGACGGGCAAGGAATAGAGCCGAAAACACTAAATCACTTTAATATAACTGAGGGGGAGTTTAACGCTTCCCTTGCCTTTTGGCAAGAGCGAGACATATTACCAAAAGATATTGTTGAAAAGGGTCAAATTGCACCACCCGAAAGGGATTTCACAAAGCTCCCAACATACAATGTGGGGGACGTTGCAAAAAAAATGGACGATGACGAAACGGTGCAGTGGCTGCTGCTGGAGGGGGAAAAAATCCTTGGCAAAACCCTTACAAACACTGAGATTACAACAATTTACGGCATTTACGATTGGCTTAAATTGCCACCACCTGTGATTATTATGCTTATGAATTTTTGCGGTATGCAAAATAAAAAAAACATAAAATACATAGAAAAAACCGCAATTGAATGGTCGAAGCAAAATATCAGCACCCTTGTGGAGGCGGATAAGTACATTGCCGCATTTAAAAAGAAGAAGGATTTTACCTTCCGTTTGCGTGGCATTTTGCAAATTACAGAAAGGGAGCTTACCCCCAAGGAAAAGGCGTTTGTGGCAAAGTGGGAGGAAAGTGGAATTAGCGATGAACTAATCACCCTTGCATACGAAAAAACAGTTGCCAATACGGGCAAGGTTGCTTTTGCATATATGGATAAAATAATTGACTCATGGGCGGAAAAGGGAATTACAGACAGCAAGCAAGTTGATGGGGAAAAACGCTCCAAGGTTGCGGCAAAAAATCCATCACGCTTTGATTTTGAAGAGTATAGAAAGCGCTCGTTTGAGATAATTAAGGGGCAGGAGGGGGAAAACTAAATGAGTTATAGTAAAAGGGTGATTTCAACAGTTAACGATATTTTTGAAAGGCGCAGGGAACATGCATTTTCCACCCTTACTAAGCGTAAGGAGGAGTTAATCGCAAAAAGCGATGAGATTAACGCTCTTAATAGGGAGCTTGCGGCGCTGCCTGCGGTGGTTATTAGGGCGACTGCGGAGGGGGTTGATGTTGCCTCCCAAATTCAAAATATAAAGAAAAAAAGCAGAGAGTTACGAATGAAACGCTCTGAAAAGCTCGTGGAATTGGGGTACCCGCTAAATTATTTGGACTTGCTTTTTAATTGTGAAAAGTGCGAGGATAATGGGTATATTGGAAGCGAAATGTGCGTATGCTATAAAAATGAGCTAATCCGCCAGGCTTACTCTCAGTCCGTTTTGGCTGGTGCGGTTCCTGAGGCAAGCTTTAAAGCATTTTCCCTTGAATATTACAGCGATGTGCCGGACGAAAGTGGCGTTAGTCCCCGTGACAGAATGAAGATGAACCTGAATGTGTGCAAGGGATTTGCAAAAAAGTTTGATAAGCAATCAAAAAGCCTTCTGCTTTCGGGGGGGACGGGGCTTGGAAAAACATTTTTGTCGGGGTGCATCTCTAAGGAGCTTGTGGAGCGGGGGGTTGATGTTGTTTACGAAACTGCGCACAATGTTTTTGCAACACTGGAGCGTGAGAAGTTCTCCAGTAGCGAGGAAACAAGGAGAGAGGCGGAGCGGTTTTTGAGCGCCGACCTTTTAATAATTGATGATTTGGGGACGGAGTTCATAAGCAGTTTTACAGTTGCCGCCCTATATAACCTTATAAACACAAGGATTTTAAAGAAAAAGCTTATGATTATAAGCACAAATTGCGAGATGAGGGAGCTGGAGAGATTATATACCTCCCGCATTGCCTCTAGGCTTGTTGGTGAGTTCACTCTGCTTGAGTTTGTGGGGGATGACATTCGCTTTATAAAAGGTATGAAATAACTTGTAAAACAAAAAATTAGATGATATAATAATAAAAAAGTAGTTTTTAAGACGGAGGTAAAAAATATGAGGTATATACAAAAACGTGATAACATTATAGCTATTGCGGGTGCCATTGTTGCGTTTGTCACATTTATTGCTATGATTGCGTGCGCCATTTACAAGGTTTTTTCCGTTTTACAAAAGTTATCTCTTGCGCTTGACTTATACATCGCAGAAAAGGGCGAGTTTGTTTTTGAACAAGAGGATATGGTGGCGGAAGAATATTAAGCGGATAAAAAATATGCGGGCTGTTGCAAAATAATTTTGCGATGGCCCCTTTTTATGCTCAAAAAGATACATAACTTGCAAACTAGAGGTGTACTATTAAATAAAGAGGCAACTTGCAAGAAATAAAGAGAGTGGCAATGGTTGTTTGTTGTAACATTAAAAAATGATTTTAATTGTGTATTTATACAATTCTGAAAAAACGGTAGTGTTAAAATATATAAAAAAAATAAAAATTATTGGTCAAAATAACGAAAAAATTTCAATTGTGAAAAAGTTAAAAATGCAAGAAATGATGTGACAACTTGCAAGCGTTTTTGTAGTGGCGGTTTACTAAACAAAAGTAAATGCGAGCAAAATTTAGCGAAATAAGGTTGAAAGTCCACTGTTTAAGCGGTTTTAAGGGGTTTTAGTAAAATGTTATTTGGCGAAAATTCCACTGAAATTGTTAATTTTCTGTTAAGTTATTGAAATTAATAAACATTTTAAATGCAAAAAAGCCGTTAAATTATTGACAAAGCACATATGATTGTTTTATAATTATAACTAAGCTTAAAACAATGAAATTTTTTGTGAGCTTTTGAATTCGTACAATTAAATAAATTATTTTAAACGGGTGGTGAGGACTTTTGTCAATAGAAGTTATAAAAACTATCAATGATGCCGAAATTAAGGCGGAGCAAATTAAAAAGGAAAGCAGTGTAAAAGCTAAGAGCCTTTTAACAAGCGTAAACACCAAAACAGAGGAGATTTTGCAAAATGCGGCTTCCAAAGCAGACGAAATTATGAAGAATGCTGCAAAAAAAGGCGCAGAACAAGGCGAGTGCGCATTTGATGAGATTATTAAAGAGGCGCAAAAAGAATGTGAGGAAATTAAGGCTTGTGCAGCAAACAATATGCACAGAGCAGTTTCCATTATATTAGAAAGGGTAGTGAAATCAAGTGGCAATAGTTAAAATGAAAAAATTGCATATGGTTGGGCTTGACACTATCCGCCCAAACCTTATGAACGAGCTTATGGATTTGGGGCTTGTTGAAATTACCGCGCAAGACCACAAGCTTACAGACGAACAGTGGAGCGATTTTGTTTTAAAAGGTGGCGACGAAAACAAGATAAGCGAGCTTGACACAAAGGTGCAAAGGGCGATGCTTGCGGTGGACATCATTACGAAATATGATATCGCTAAAAAACCCCTGTTTGCAACCAGAAAAATAATTACCCAAACGGCTTTCAACGATGTTATTTCAGACCGAGAAGGAATAAAGGCAAAGGTTAGCGAAACGGTTGCCTTGCTAGAGCGGCTAAATGAGCAAAAAAACCATAAGAACAAGGTGGAAGCAACCATCTTATCACTAAACCCATGGATCAAATACTCAATTGGGTTGGAGGTTGAAAAAACCCCTTGTGTAAACATTATGATTGGTGTTTTGCCTGTTAACGCAAATGTTACCTCGGTGGT
>CAZMCJ010000034.1:0-1317 GCA_964564795.1 uncultured Eubacteriales bacterium
ATTTGGCAATACCGCCAAATTTTCAAGTATTTCCTCTGCAGTTTCCTTTTTTTCTTCTAAAATTGCTTGCCCGCTTGCCGTTTCCTTAAACTCCTCTGGCATTTTTTGTTTCCTCCTATGTATTATAATATATATTTAAAAAATTAACAGTCTTCCTAATTATACCACATTAATCCTTAAAATCTAATATCTTTCAAGAAATTAACAATTTGTTTGCTTATTACTTTTTTAGATGATATAATTTACTAAAAGTTTCATTTTTAAGGAGATTTTATGAAAAATAATAGTATACCCAAATTAAATTTTTTGCTTTTGGGGCTAAGCAGCCGGTTGAGCGAAAATATGGAATATTTTGTTAGCATAAGGATTGATTTTTTATCAGGCATAAAGAAATTTTCTGCCCTTATTACTCTTGAGGACGGTGTTTTTTTTAACCAATATAATGGAGTGAAAAAGGAAATTAGGACTGAGGCTATCTTTAAGTTCATAACCGAAGAGGCAAAAAAGTACGATAGCTTGGAGATTAACTATCAAGAGCGGGGCTATGCTTTAAAAATAACTGCTGATGATAAGAACGTTAAAAGCACCAAAAGTGAGGAAAAGATACCTGCGAATGTTAACCTTTCCCCACTTTTAACCCGTGAATACATTATTAATCCTGCCATTGCCGGTGACCTTTTGGCTGAAATTGGCGTGATTGCAGAAAATGGAAAAATCAAAAACGATATGATTAGAAAATATAACCAAATTGACCGCTTTATCGAGCTGATTGAGGATATGTTTGACTTTAACAAAAAGGAGCTTATCATCATCGATTGTTGCTGTGGCAAAAGCTACCTTTCCTTTGTTATAAACTTTTATCTGCGTGAGATTAAGAAGAAAAAGTGCAGATTTATCTGTATTGACATCAAGGAGGACGTTATTGCTGATTGCAAGGCTAAGGCGAAGCGTCTTGGATACAATAATATGGAATTTTTGTGCGAAGATTTAAACTTTTATGAGCCGGTTGATAAGATTGATATGGTTTTATCCCTCCACGCTTGTGACACAGCAACAGATTTGGCAATTGCCCTGGGTCTAAAATGTGGCGCTAATTCCATTGTTTGTGTTCCCTGTTGCCACAAGGAATTGCAAAGCAAATGTGTGGACGAAAACCTTGCCCCAATCCTTAAGCACCCAATACTCAAAAATCGCTTTACCGATATCGTAACAGACGGACTAAGGGGTCTTAAAATGGAAAGCTGTGGCTATGACGTGACAATTATGGAATACATCTCCCCCCTTGACACACCAAAGAATATTATGATTAAGGGCAAA
>CAZMCJ010000034.1:1327-10007 GCA_964564795.1 uncultured Eubacteriales bacterium
CTGCAGTTTAAAAACGATTTGGGCCTTCAGCTGAAAAACAGCCCCTTGCAATGCAAGCATCGCAAAGAGCTATGATGAAGTAACCAAGTATTTAAAGTGTCAGCCTTCTAACCTTCGTTTGTTATAACACCTCTTACCAGTGCGGGCAGATTTGCAAAGTCCTCTTTAGTGTAGTCCTTTGTTATGATTGGATTAAAAATTGTAATTTCAACATCACACGGCTTAATAAAACCACCATTCGCCTCCATTGCCCTAAAGGAACCATCAATCCTTACAGGCACAACGGGGGCTTTGCTTTTTTCCGCCACCCTAAATGCCCCGTTTTTAAACTCACCCACAGGTCCACCCTTAGAGCGTGTGCCTTCTGGGAAAATAATAAGGCTTTTGCCGTCTTTTAAGTTTTGTGCGCCCTCCAAAATTGCCTTTACGCCTTGCCGAGGGTTTGACCTATCCACAAAAACGCACGCAATGTATTCCATCCACAGCGGCACAATCGGGATTTTTTTAACCTCTATCTTTGAGAAAAAACCCTTTGGCTTATCAAGGCAACTAAGCATAATCGGCACATCAAAGTTACTTTGGTGGTTTGGCACAATCAGATGTGCCTCTTTAGGAATATTTTCCATGCCTGTTACCGTAACATTAACCCCCGCAATTTTAAGGAGGGTTGTCGCCCACTGGGTCACCGTTTTATTAACTATTATATCCCTCTTTTCCATCTCCCCCTTTTTTGTTAGGGCTTTTGCCCATAGCGCAACCGGGATTTTAAAGAGAAGATAGCCAAAGAAATAAATAAAAAACAGAACCGTCCTCATTTTATATCACCTTTAATTTTGCAAAATTAGCCATAAGTTTCTTTGTTCCTACTTTTTCAAATGCTACCTCCAAAAAGGTATCATTCGCCATCTTTTTAAGGGAAACAATCATCCCCTTGCCAAATGTAACGTGCTCCACCGTAAGTCCCACCACATATGTGTTTGCGGACACTGTTTCTTCCTTTGTCAGCTCGTTTTGGAACATCGATTGGTGGTTTGCAAAGCTTGTTTTGTACTGCGTTTGCATATCGTTTGGCAGTTTTTTAACCTCTGGCTTAATTATTTCCACCAAATTTTCCGGTATATCTTGGGCAAAACGGGAAAGCTGGTTTTGGATTGTTTTTCCGTATAGGAATCTGCTGTTGGAGTGGGTTACAAACAGCTTTTTCTTTGCCCTTGTTATGGCAACATAACACAGCCTGCGTTCCTCCTCCATTTCGCTCTCATCCCCTGATGACATCATACTTGGGAAAATCCCCTCCTCGATGCCATATATGAACACGACAGGAAACTCAAGCCCCTTAGCGCTGTGAACAGTCATAAGGGAAACTGCGTCCGCATCCGGGTCATGGTTGTCAATCGCCGAAACAAGCGCAACCTCCTCCAAAAAGCTCTCCAGCGTTGCATTTTCGTTTGCGCTCATAAAGGAAAGTGCATTGGAAACAAGCTCCATAATATTTTCAATTCTGCCGCGGCTTTCCATATCGTCCTTAATTTCCAACGCTTTTTTGTAGCCGGTTTCATTTATAACAAGCTCAACAAACTCGTTAAGTGGCAACATATCCTTCTTCGAAATTAAACCCGAAATCATTCTGTAAAACCCAGAAAGCTTTGGTGAAACACGCATAAGTGGGTCAATTTGTCCGCTTATTCCCAAAATCTCAAACATAGACTTATCAAGGCTTGTTGAAAGCCCCTCAACCAAATCAACACTGGAAACACCAATGCCACGCTTTGGTTCGTTTATTATGCGCTTTAGGCGCAAATCATCGCTATTATTAACTATAAGGTTAAGGTATGCAAGAATATCCTTAATTTCCTTGCGGTCGTAAAAGCGCACTCCACCGATAATCTTGTGTGGAAGCGCCATCTTTGAGAAAGTTCGCTCAAGCAAGCCCGATTGCGCATTAATGCGGTATAAAATTCCAAAATCGTTATAGGAATACCCATCTTCTTTAACCATATTCATAATTGTGTTTGCTATGTACATCGCTTCATTTTGGTCATCAATTGAGTGGTAACGGGTAATCTTCTCCCCCGCTTCGTTATTAGTCCACAAAACCTTTGCATTCCTTGTTTTGTTTTTTTCAATAACCCTGTTTGCCGCCTCCAAAATATTGGAGGCGGATCTATAATTTTGCTCTAAACGGATTGTTTTTGTGCCACTCATCCGCTTATCAAAGGAAAGGATATTTTCAATTGTTGCCCCTCTAAATTTATAAATGCTTTGGTCGTCATCACCCACAACACAAATATTACCATTCGCACTTGAAAGTTGATTTACTAGCATATACTGACTATGGTTTGTGTCTTGATATTCATCAACCAAAACGTATTTAAACTTCTCAGAGTAGTGCTTTAGTACATCTTCATGCTCCCTAAACAGCATAACTGTTTTCATAATAAGGTCATCAAAATCAAGCGCATTTGCATTTTTAAGCTTCTGTTGATAGCTTTTGTAAATTTCGCCTGCCACTCTCATGCGATAATCGTAGCTATATCTATCCGCAAATTCATCCGGCATTAAAAGCTCATTTTTACCGTTGCTTATGAGGGTTTGTATGCTCTTCGGAGTAAAATGCTTATCATCAACATTTTGCTCCTTCATACAATCCTTAATAAGCCTCAAGGAATCATCGCTATCGTAAATTGTAAAGTTCCTGTTGTAACCGATATTCTCAATCTCCCGCCTTAAAATTCTTACACAAGCGGAGTGGAAAGTGCTTGCCCAAACGCCGCTGCCAGCGTCTTCCCCAAGCATTTTGTTAAGTCGCTCTTTAAGCTCACCCGCAGCCTTGTTTGTAAATGTTATGGCAATAATGTTCCAGGGGTTACATGGATTCATTGAGCAAAGCCTGTGCGCCCGCTCCTTCTCCGCCTCTGACGGGAATTTGTTTTCAATAAACTCCCTCAAAAACTCAACATCGCTTTGGTTAACATAGCCAGGGATTTCCGTTGAGTTGTAGCCATTTCCATATTTAATGATGTTTGCAATACGGTTTACAATAACAGTTGTTTTACCGCTACCGGCGCCTGCAAGCACCAAAAGAGAGCCGTCCACACTAAAGACAGCCTCCTTTTGCATATTATTCATTCTATCAAAATCTTTTTCTATCACGTTTTTTCTAAGATTTAAAAATTCTTGTCTATTAAAGCTCATAGTTTCTCCTTGTCTATTCTATTTTAACACTATTATACCACATTTTCGATAATTTTGAAATCTTTCTTTTTAAAATTAACATTTTGTTTACTATATTTTGTCTTTTTTAGTGTAAAATATTATTATATAAAAAATCGAGGGGAAAACAAACGAAAAAATGAAAAGAATTTTTAAAGAACTAACACCATTCTATATGGGTTGCATAATTATCTTTGTGGCAACTGTTGCACAAGTTGGTGCAGACCTATTTCTACCAAACTATATGTCGTCTATTGTTAATCTTGGCATTATAAACGGCGATGTTAACTATATCATAAACATTGGAATAAGAATGCTGGTAATTACGATTTTGGGGGGCATATGTGCCATTATTGGCAACTATTTTTCCTCCAAGGTTTCCGCCGGGGTTGGCAGGAACCTTCGCAAAAAGCTTTTTACAAAAGTGTCCAGCTTCTCCCTTGCGGAATTCGATCAATTTGGCACTTCCTCCCTTATTACGAGGACTACCAACGATATTATACAAATCCAAACATTTTTAAATATGTTTCTTAGGATTATCGTAATGTCCCCAATTATGGCAGTCGGCGGAATTTATATGTCGTACTTAAAAAGCAGTCGTCTTTCTTTCATCATTCTTATTATAATGCCAATTTTGATTACCTTCATTTATGTAATATCAAGATTTGCCCTTCCCCTTTCCGTATCTTTGCAAGAAAAGATTGACAGGGTTAACCTTGTTATGCGTGAAAAGCTTACGGGTATCAGGGTTATTCGTGCTTTTGGCACCGAAAGCTATGAGGAAAAGCGTTTTGATTTTTCCAACGTTGACCTAACCAAAACAACCATAAAAATGCAACGAGTTATGGGATTACTTATGCCCTTACTAATGCTAATACTTAATTTTACAACCATTTGGATTGTTTACTCCGGCTCTAGCCTTGTTGCAGGCAACGAAATATTAGTTGGGGATATTATGGCGATTGTTCAATACCTTATGCAAATCATGATGTCACTTATGATGCTATCATTTGTATTTGTTATTTTGCCACGTGCTACCGCCTCATCTAACCGAATTAATGATGTTTTGCAAACCGAGAGGGAGATTGTTGACGGTGTGGAAACAACCGGTGTAGAAGATGGGACACTAGAGTTTAAAAATGTTACCTTTTTCTTCCCAAATTCTATCGACCCTGCAATCAAAAATGTGACGTTTAAGATGAAAAAGGGTCAAACTACGGCAATAATCGGCTCTACCGGCAGCGGAAAATCCGCCCTTGTTTCCCTTATTCCACGTTTTTACGACGTTTCAGACGGCGAGATTTTGCTAGATGGAATAAATATTAAACGCTACACCCTAAACGCACTTAGGGATAAAATTGGTTTTGTGCCACAAAAGACGCAAATTTTCAGTGGCACACCACGCACAAATATAGCATACAGCGACCTTAGTATGAGTGATGAGCGGGTTATATCCGCTAGTAAAACTGCCTTTGCTTACGACTTTATAAGTGCTAAGGAAGGTGGATTTGACTCCCCTGTTTCCCAAAACGGGCAAAACCTATCAGGCGGACAAAAACAGCGTATATCAATTGCCCGGGCAATCGCAAAGAATCCTGATGTTTATATCTTTGACGATTCCTTCTCTGCCCTTGACTACAACACCGATATGGAGCTAAGAACTGCCCTTAAAGAGAAAATCGCAAACTCTATGATGCTTATTGTTGCACAGCGAATTTCCACAATTATGGAGGCAAACCAGATAATAGTTCTTGATAAAGGTGAGGTATCAGGCATTGGCACACACGATGAATTGCTTAATACTTGCGATGTTTATAAAGAAATTGTTTCTTCTCAATTTTCTAAGAAAGGGGGTAAATAGGAATGCATGGAAAATCAAACACACATATCAAATTTGATAAGACAAAAGATTTAAATGTAACACTAAAGCGCCTTTTGCCTTATTTAAAACCATTTACTCTACCACTTGCCACTTCAATTGTATTTCTTGTGCTGTCCACATTTTTTATGGCACTGGCACCAATGGCGCTAGGCAATGCAATAAATGTTATTCAAGAGGGTTTTATGTCAGGGGCAATCGATTATAAGAAACTGTATAGCGTTTTATTTTTCCTTTGCATTTGCTATACGCTTTATTCCCTCTTTGCATATTTGCAGCAATATATCATAGCAGGTTCATCACAAAAAATTATTTACAACATCAGAAAGGAAATTGATGAAAAACTACCAAAGCTACCCCTTAATTATTTTGACTCCAACACCTTTGGTGATATTTTAAGTAGGGTTACAAACGATGTTGATACCCTTTCAACATCCTTCCAGCAAAGCATTTCGCAAATTTTTTCCTCTATTTTAACCATAGTTTTTATTTTAATAATGATGATAACGTTAAGTCCAATGCTAACACTTATCGGGCTTATCACACTGCCCCTTTCAGTTATTACAACAATGCAAATTACCAAACGCTCGCAAAAATTTTTTAAGAGCCAGCAAAAGGAGCTTGCCAACATCAACAGCTTTATTGAAGAAAACTTTAACTGTCATCAAACGGTTAAAAGTTATAATAAAGAGGACGAAAGTGTTAAAAACTTCACCCAAATTAACGACCGACTTTACGACTCATACTACAAGGCACAGTTTCTTTCAGGGCTTATTATGCCAACCCTTAAGGTGCTTGGTAATTTAGGGTATGTTCTTGTGTGTATTGTTGGCGGATATGGTGTTATCACCGGAGTTCTTTGGGTTGGTGATATTACATCATTTATACAGTACTTAAGGCAGTTTAACCAGCCACTTATGCAGCTTGCCTCCATCTCCAACATTATTCAATCAACAGGTGCAGCGGCAGAGCGCATTTTTGAATTTTTAGATGAAAAAGAAGAAATACCCGAGAATACAACCCTGCCCAAAATGGAGAATGTTAAAGGTGATGTTACAATAAAGAACGTAGCTTTTGGATATTCACATGATAAAATTTTGATTAAAAACCTATCCTTGCACATCAATAGCGGTGATAAAGTTGCGATTGTTGGTCCAACCGGTAGTGGCAAAACTACCCTTGTAAATCTTCTTCTTAGGTTCTATGACGTTAACAGCGGACAAATTTTGATTGATGGTGTGGATATTAGGGATATGAAGCGCATACATTTGCGCGAGATTTTCGGTATGGTTTTGCAAGACACATGGTTGTTTAACGGCAGCATAATGGATAACATTCGTTATGGTAATCTTTTTGCAACAGATGATGAGGTTATTGAGGCGGCAAAGTCGGCATATGCAAACAACTTTATCCGCACACTGCCAAAGGGGTATGGTTTTGTGCTTAACGAGGACTCAAGCAATATCTCTCAAGGTGAGCGCCAACTTATCACAATTGCTCGTGCAATCCTTGCAAATCCGTCAATTATGATACTGGACGAGGCTACAAGTTCTGTTGACACAAGAACGGAAATGCTAATCCAAAAAGCAATGAAAAATCTTATGCAAAACAGAACTAGCTTTGTTATTGCCCACCGCCTTTCCACAATTGTGGATTCTGATGTTATTCTTGTTTTAAAAGATGGGGATATTATAGAAACTGGCTCGCATGACGAACTAATGGCACAAAACGGTTTCTACTGTGAACTTTATAATAGCCAGTTTGCAAAATAAAAACAAACAATTTAATTTAATCCCAGCAAAGATAAACTACAACTTTTTTAGTATATATACCGCTCAACATTTTGCTTTATGCGATTGAGCTTGCCAATAACAGGAGTGATACCGTTTCGGTATCACTCCTGTTATTATTTTCTTGAATTTAATTTAATTTTTCTAATTTCCCTATTACACAATGAGGTGCAATGGTATTTTTTATTTAGCTTAAATTTGCAAGCAGTCTGCACACACTTTCAAACATTCTTGTAAAAACTCCTCTTTTAAAGTATTCATCTTTATCAATAAGGCTGCACACCTTAAGATCATCCAAAAATGTTTGCTTGCAAAGTGCCGCAAACTCCTCATCATAGATAAACGCATTAACCTCATAGTTAAGGGCAAAACTTCTTATGTCGAAATTTGTTGTGCCGATTGATGCAACTAATTTATCCATTACAATTGTTTTGGAATGGATAAACCCTTCATGGAAATAAACCTTAATACCACTTCTAAGCAACTCTCCTATGTATGAAAGGGTAATTGCATAGACAAAGTTTTTATCAGGCACTCCGGGAACGATAATACGAACATCAACTCCACTTGCCTTTGCGATTTTCAGTGCCTCCAGCATTGCCTCGTCAGGAATAAAGTATGGTGTTTGAATATATAGCGAATGTTTTGCGCTATTGATTAGCTTAATATATCCATATTTTATACTGTCAATACCAACATCAGGCCCGCTTGAAACAATTTGAACACCACACTCCTCATAGCGTTCCTTTGGCGGAAAATACTTCTTAAATGTACTTTCATCATCCAACTTAATTTCATCATTAGAGCAATAGGAATAATCAAGCAAAAAGCGCATTTGTAACATTGACGCGCTACCACCTTGCAATTTAATGTGTGTGTCCCGCCATGGTTTAATGGTTTTATGAAGCCCCATATACTCATCGCCAATGTTCATTCCGCCTGTGTATGCAACCTTGCCATCTATTACAACTATCTTTCTGTGGTTTCGGTGGTTGGCACTAAAAAGGTTTGCAATACGGGTTGTGTAAAATCTGTAAACCTTGCCACCAGATTTTATAAGAGGTCTGAAAAAGCCCATTTTGGTCTTCGCCGACCCAAACTCATCGTATAATAGGCAAACCTCCACACCCTCCCTTGCTTTTTGAGCAAGTAGATCCACAAACTCTTTTCCTATGGTATCATTTTGCACAATAAAATACTCAATATTTATTGTTTCTTTTGCCTTTTTAATTTCTGCAAACAAATCATCATAAAGCTTTCTTGCATCGGTAAAAAGCTCCACCTTGTTATTATTTGTGTAAAGGCTACCACTTTGCTCCAAGTGCATTCTTACAATATGGGAGCACTCCTTTATGTTAGGAGTTTCAAAGCGCATTTTATTTTCGTCTGTTTGTTTTAGCTGTGCCAAAATCAGCTTTTCATATTCACTATAAAGGGTTGATTGCTTACGAATTCTTCTGTTAAAGAAATATGTTAGTAGCCCGCTCGTTCCAAATGTCAAATAAAGCAAAACCCCAACCACAGGTAGCACCACCATAACCATTACCCACGCAATTGTAGTCTGCGGATTCTTGCGTTCAATAAAGATAATTGAAATTATTGAAAGAATATTCACAACCAAAAGTATGCTTGTAATCAAACCCCAAACGTCCACAAAAATACCCCCCCACTTTTATATTATTGTACCACATAATGGTAAACTAATTCAACAAAAACATTGTTATCAATTGACAAAAGAGTAATATAAGTTTATAATTAAATTAATCAACTAATATATTTATGAGGTGAAAAAATGAGC
>CAZMCJ010000035.1:0-9961 GCA_964564795.1 uncultured Eubacteriales bacterium
ACCTCCTACGGTAAAATAAAATGCCATAGGAGGTTTTGTTATGGCAAGAAGTTACAAACATATATGAAGTACCAGAAAGAAACAAAGAACGCTTATTATTACCGAAGATTTTACCTATGGTTAGCGTGGCGATGAAAACGCTATAATTGATTAATAGATATGTTTTTACAGCAATCAAATAATTAAGCTAAATAAAAAACTGACCCCGTTACAATAACGAAATCAGTTTGTTATTAATTTAATATTTTGCAATTTTATTGTTCTTTTGTTGTGTCTGTATAAATTGGGGATATTCACATTTGTTCTTAGACTTTTTATTTTTATATTATCTTAAGTCTGTGTTTTTGATGTGGTCCATATCGTCAAAGGTTTGATTTTCGCCACACATTGCCCAAATAAATGTGTACGCCCTTGTGCCACAACCCGAGTGTATTGACCAGCTTGGAGAAATAACCGCTTGCTCGTTTGTCATAACAATGTGGCGGGTTTCTTGTGGTGTGCCCATATAGTGGAAAACTGCCATATCGTCGGGCATATCAAAGTACATATAAACTTCCATTCTGCGCTCGTGGGTGTGTGATGGCATTGTGTTCCACACGCTACCCTCCTCCAGCTTTGTCATACCCATTGTGATTTGGCAGGTTGGCAAAACATCAGGGTGGAAGAATTGGAAGATTGTCCTTTTGTTTGCTGTTTTTTCCTCCCCAATGTGGCGTGCGTTTGCCTTTTCAATATCAACCTTAAATGTTGGGTAAGTTTTGTGCGCCGGTGTTGATGCACAGTAGAACTTAGATGGGTTTTTACCATCAGCACTTGCAAAGGAAACGGATTTTACCCCCTTACCAATGTAAAGACCATCCTTGTTACCAATTGGAAATGCTTCGCCATCAACGGTTATTATACCGCTGCCACCAATATTAATTATAGCAATCTCCCTGCGCTCAAGGAAAAAATCGGTTCCTAGCTCCTTGCAAGCACCCCCCTCGTCGTCTAGCGGGATTGCTTTTGTGGTTGGGGTAATGCCAAGGATGATAATGCGGTCGATGTGGCTATAAGTGATAGTCTTACCACCCTCCACAAAAACGCTCTCAATCAAATACTCCTGCCTTAACTCCTGCGTGGTGTAAAGCATAGAGTCGCTTGGGTTTGCTCCATAACGTATATCCATCTTAAAATTCCTCCTAGCATTTAATAAGTATTTTACCCAGATTTTCACCCTTTTGCATCATATCAATTGCCTTTTGCACGTCGTCCAGCGGCATAATTTCTGTAACAAGCTTAGCCAAATCATACTTCTTAGCCATTGAAGGAAGAAGCGCAACTCCACGCTCAAAATGATCTTGAGAGTAAAGACGAGAGCCAACCAAAGTCATCTCCTTAAAGGAAACCTTGCCAATTGGGAACTCGTAAGGAATTCCAGCCAAAGAAAGGGACATTAGCGTACCACGAACACGACAGCAATCCGCCATAGCCATGACGCCTGCCTTAGAGCCGGAAACCTCGTAAACAATGTCAAAACCAAGTCCGTTTGTCATCTCTTTTGATGTTTCAACAAGGTCAACCTTTAGCGGGTTAACAGTTTCAAAACCAAAGGACTGTACCATCTTGATGCGCTCCTCGTTAATCTCTGAAATAACAACCCGATTTGCACCAAATTCCTTTGCAACCATTGCAACAACAATGCCAATAGGCCCTGCGCCCATAATAAGAACATTGTCCCCCGCCCTAATTCCGCTTCGGTGGTTAACGTGGTAGCCAACTGCAAAAGGCTCGGAAAGTGAAAGGACTTCATCACTAATTGACGTGTCAACTGCAACAAGGCGCTTTGTTTCAGCCTTTGTATACTCTGCAAATCCACCATTTTCGTGAATGCCAAGGAGCTTTAGGCTTCCGCAAACATTGCCATAGCCATTAACGCAAGCAGGGCAAACTCCACACTCAATAACAGGGTTAACGGTAACCTTATCACCAACCTTAAAGCAGCCGGTATAAGATGGTGGCAGCTCCTCAATAGTTGCCAAAATCTCGTGACAAAGAACAACAGGCGCAGTAGCGGTTGGGTGAAGACCCTTATAAACTGTTATATCGCTTCCGCAAACTCCGCCATAAATTACCTTAAGTAACGCCTCTTTTTCGTTTATTTGGGGTTTTTCCACATCTTTCATTTCCATATCGGTCCACGTTTTAAGTAGTGCTGCTTTCATATCAATCATTTTCCTTTCCATAATAAATAGGGTGCTTAAAAAAGCACCCTAAAAGTTTAATATTAGCGTGCCAACCAACCGCCATCAACAGCAACTGTGTAGCCTTGCATATAGTTTGAAGCGGGGCTGGAAAGGAAAACCGCTGTTCCGCCCAAATCCTCCGGTGTGCCCCAACGTCCGGCAGGAATTCTATCAAGAATTGCCGCGTTTCTTACGGGGTCATTCCTAAGTGCCTCGGTGTTGTTTGTATCCATATATCCAGGGGCGATAGCATTAACATTAATTCCATAATTTGCCCACTCGTTTGCAAGTAGCCTTGTCATGCCCATAACGCCACTCTTTGAAGAGGTGTATGAAACAACCCTGATACCACCTTGGTATGAAAGCATAGATGCTATGTTCACAATCTTGCCACCCTCGCCCTGCTCCACAAATTTCTTTGCAACAGCTTGTGAAAGAAAGAACATAGATTTTAGGTTAACATTCATAACGTCGTCCCAATCGGCTTCGCTAAACTCCAGTGCATCATTCCTTCTAATTATTCCGGCGTTGTTGATTAGAATATCAACCCTGCCAAATCTTTCAATAGTTTTTTCAACAATCATATTAATTGGCTCTTGAGTAACAAGATCAGCATTAATCTCCAAAAACTCTCTGCCCGCTTTTTCAACTTTTGCCTTTGCGTTTGCACAGGAACTCCTTGCAACTCCAACAACATTAGCGCCAGCCTCTGCAAGTGCCTGTGCAATGCCTTCGCCAAGTCCCGTTGATGCCCCTGTAACAATGGCAACCTTGCCCTCTAATTTAAATAGGTCTAAAATCATTTCGAAATATCTCCTTTTAATAATTTTATAATATATTAAATATTTTATACCTAAAAAATAAGTTTGTAAATAGTTATTTCAAATAAAGTTATAGTCATAACAAATAATGAAATAAAGTAAATTTTAGTTATTTTTTACATTGTTTTATTTTACTTGATTGTGTATAATCAAAAAATAAAAGTAAAATAGCGTTGGGGGGTGGGTAGGTGGCTAAGAGCATTTTGCAAACCGGTGATAGGGTTTTGGAAATTTTGGAAATAATGAGTGAATATGAAGATGGAATTACCGCTACCCAATTAGAAAAGATTTTGGGGCTGAACAAGGTAACTGTTCATCGTCTGATTTCCACTTTGGAAAACAGGGGATTTATCGAGAAGAAAGCTGATAGTAAAAATTACACAATTGGACTAAAGCTTGTTGATATTTGCTCGTACCGCTTAAACACGGTGGAGCTTAAAACAGAGGCACATCCAATTTTGCGTGCCCTTGTGGAGGAAGTATCTCAGCCTGCACACTTGGCAATCCGCAAAGGATGGGAGGCTGTCTTTATTGAGAAGGTGGAAAGAGTTAACTCAATTAGGATGTATTCCCAAATTGGAATTAAAATACCCCTTTATTGTTCCTCGGTTGGAAAAGCACTTTTGATGAATTTGAGCGACGATAAGATTTTAGAAATTCTTGACAGGAGTGTGTGGAAAAAATTCACACACACAACAATGGAGGACTCCCAAACTGTGTTGCAAGAAATCAGAGAATCACGAATTAAGGGATTCACCGTTGATAATGAGGAGCATGAGGAGGGAATATTTTGCGTTGCCGCTCCTATATATGATTATAGGGGAAAAGTGATTGCAGCTATATCCACTGCAGGCAAAAAAAAGAGTTTTTTGCAAGATGATAACGACGAAATTGCAAACAAGGTTAAGGAAAGTGCCTATTTAATTTCAAAACGCATGGGTTTCAAAAATTAAACTGCACAAAAAAAACAAAAAAGTTTATGCAAAAGTTACAATTAAAACTTGTTGACACGACTAATTTATGTGTTTATAATGATGGTAGCGGTTTCATAGGCGAGTTATCTTTTATTTGGCTAACAACAAAATAAAAATACATCTGTTAAGGCAAGTTATCGTTGGTGGTATTATGAAAATTGTAAATATGGCAATTTGTCAAATGTGACCCCCAACGGGTGTAGCACTTTTTGTTTTCACCAAGATGACTGATGTCTCGGTTGTTAATATATTTAAAGTTTACGCAACATATTTATTTGCAATGTTCTGCGTATTAATGTTAATTACATTTATCCCGCAACTTGCAGCGTTCCTTCCAAACTTAATTTTGGGGGGTACATAGCTAACAATTAATGATTGAGAGGGGCGAAACGTTCCCTACAATAAAAAAGAAAAAGAGGAGATATTATTATGAAGAAGACATTAGCAATGGTAATGGCATCTGTAATGGCGCTTACTCTAGTTTTTGCAGGCTGTTCTAAGCCGGCTACACCAGCACCAGCACCAACCCCTGCTCCGGGCGCAGGCGCAGGCACACCAGCGCCAGCACCAGCTGAAAAGGAAGTTAAGTTTAGTATAGCTACAACTCTTAACCCTGATCACCCTGTTGCAAAATCTGCACAGCTTTTTGCAGACGAAGCTAAGAAAAACAATGCATCTCTTGCTCTTACATTGTTCCCAAACAGCCAATTGGGCGGAAACAACGAAATGATTGAAAGCTGCCAATCAGGTACAGTTAACATTATGCCTGTTGCAAACATCTCTGGGTTAAGCCAATTTGCTGCACGTGCGGGTGCTATATCTCTACCATACGTATTCCAAGATGCTGATATGCTTCACAGAGCTATCGATGGCGAGCCTGGTGCTATCATCGAAGGCGACCTAGAAAAAGCTGGCTTTAAGGTTCTTTACTGGCTAGATGGCGGTTTCAGAAGCGTTATTGCGAACAAAGAAGTTAAAACTCCTGCAGACCTTAAGGGACTAAAGGTTAGAGTTCAACCAAACAAGGTTTCTACTGATGCACTTAACGCTATGGGCGCAGTTGCAACTCCTATGAACCAAGGCGACGTTTATAGTGCTATCGAGCAAAATATGATTCAAGGTTGGGAAAACAACCCACAAACACTTCTTTCTCTAAAACTTTATGAGGTGTCTAAGGTTTTCTCCTTCACTAACCACTTTACAGCACCTGACGTTCTAATTATGAACAACGACCTATTCAACAAGCTTTCTGATGCTCAAAAGAAGGGTCTGGAAGACGCAGCAGTAGTTGGTCAAGACTTTATCAGAACAGAGTGGGAGAAAAACACAACTGCAACTATTGAAGAGCTAAAGAAATTGGGCGTTACTTTCGTTGAAATTGATAACCAAGATGATTTCTTCAAATTAACTCAAGGCGTACGTGATGAGTGGGCAAAAGCAAACGATGCTGAGCTTCTAAACAAAATCTACGCTCTTAAGAAATAATTAAATAATTATTTCGCCCCCGCTTTATGCGGGGGCTTTTTTGTGAATAAACTGTTTGTTAAATGTTAATAATTTTTATAAACAAAAAAGGAGTGGAAAAACATATGAAGAAAAATATAATCACAGATGTTAAAGGGTATGAAGTGCTTGATTCAAGGGGCAACCCAACGGTTTTGGTAGAGGTTTATGTGGACTATACGAAGTGCGGTTGGGCAATGGTACCATCGGGGGCGTCAACTGGGGATTACGAGGCTTACGAGCTGCGTGACGGCGATAACCGATACAATGGAAAAGGTGTATTGCAAGCGTGCGAAAATGTGAATACCAGTCTTAAAAAAGCAGTTGATGGAATGAGCATCTTCAATCAGCGGGAGATTGATAAAAGGCTTATAGAGGCGGATGGAACAGAAAACAAGAAAAAGCTGGGAGCAAATGCAATACTTGGAGTATCTCTTGCGTGCGCCAGAGCGGGAGCAAAGGTATTGGGTGTCTCTCTTTTCCGCTATATTGGGGGTGCAAATGCACACAAGCTACCGGTTCCAATGATGAATGTTATAAATGGAGGCAAGCATAGCGACAACAACCTTTCTATGCAGGAGTTTATGATTATGCCGGTGGGAGCGCCTGATTTTAAGGAGGGCTTGCGCTGGTGTGCGGAGGTTTATGAGAGCCTAAATCGCATACTCAAAAAAGAGGGTTATTCCACCGCAGTAGGTGACGAGGGTGGTTTTGCCCCAAATTTTGCTAACGAGGAGATGGCAATTGAGTACATTATAAAGGGTATAAATGGAGCTGGATACAACACAAAGGAGCATTTTAAAATCGCACTTGACCCTGCAACAAGTGAAATGCTTGATAAAGGAAATTATCACTTTTGGAAAACAGGAAAGACACTTACACCTGCACAAATGATTGATATGTGGGAAAGCTGGGTGGATAGCTATCCAATTTGCTCGATTGAGGACCCCCTTGCGCAAGATGATTTTTCAAACTACACCGCACTTACAAAACGTATTGGAAATAAAGTTCAGCTAGTTGGAGATGACTTATTTGTAACAAATATAAAAAGGTTAAAGCACGGAATAGATGAACGAGCGTGCAATGCAATCCTTATAAAGCCAAACCAGATAGGCACACTAACAGAGACGATGGACGCAATAGAAATGGCTAAAAACTCAGGCTACAAGGCTGTAATTTCTCACAGAAGTGGCGAGACGGAGGATATGTTCATTGCAGATTTGGCAGTTGGACTAAACTGTGGACAAATAAAAACAGGCGCACCCGCACGTGGTGAGCGTACTGCAAAATATAATAGATTGCTTGCCATTGAACGCCAACTAAAGGGTGAATAATTAAAAGTAAATAACAATAAGGCGCACAAAACTGGTTGCAAAAAATTGCAATTTATGCTACAATTTGTGTGCCTTATTTTATTGAAAAGGGAGAAACAAATGAATAAAAAAATTAAAAATATACTTATTATGGCAGCTGGGTACGTGGTGGTTTTTCTTTCGATAGCAAAGCTTTTTAGCATTCCGAGAGAAGGGTGGGCAACACTGCAGTTAGGTCTTGGAGCGGCTGTTTTGATTGGCATGGTCGTGGTTAACCTTGTAAGGCAATTCAAGTTTATGAAAAAGGTGGGCTCACTTGAAAAACACCTTAAGGCTAAGGAGTGGGATACCTTTATTGAGGAGAATGAAAAACTTTTGCAGGGCAAAAAAAACCCATATGCTTGTGGTATTATTAAGATTAACATAAGTGTTGGCTATATGGGTAAAAAGGATTACGAGCTGGCAAAAAAGGTGCTTTTGGAAGTTGATAAAAAGGTGTTTAAGGATATAAACAAGGTTATTTATTATGCCAATTTGGCGCTTGTACATTTTTCCCTTAACGAGGATATTGATGCTCTGGAGATTTGCTCACACTTTGGAAACGATTTTCAAAAGTTTAAAACGGTTGGTAATTTGGGGCAAACAATTGCAATAAACGAAATTTTTATGCTGATTATTGCAGGCAAAACTGATAACGCAATGGGGCTTCTAAACCACACAAAAGAAAAATGGCCGGATAATGATTACAGTGAAGTGGAAAAAAGACTGGCGGCTGTTAAATAATAAAAAGAGCAGGAAATTATGAACAACCACAATTATACAGACACAAAAAAACTTAAACAGCAAAATATTAAATTAAGTCACAAACTGATTTCGTTGTTCTAACGGAGTCAGTTTTTTCTTTATCTGAATTATTTAATTGACGTAAAAATATATGAATTATCAATTATGGTCAATGCTTCTCCTCTAACCATAGGCAAACTCCTCGGTAATCATAGGCGTTATTTCTTTCTGGTATTTTCGTATATGTCTGTAACTTCTCTACATAAAAACCTCCTACGGAATTTTATTTTACCATAGGAGGTTTTTTTCTTATATTTTCCGTTTTTACCGGGGCTATTCACATATTTGCATAGCCGCCTTTTCCCATGTGTGAATATTTGCGTATCACCACGCTAGTGAAATATAATTTTAAAAATACCCATAATCGTCCCGCAATTTAACAACAAAGAAAAGTGCAATTGCAAGTGCCAAAACCTCCGCTATCGGCACCGCTAGCCATAATCCGTTTACCCCAAGCAGCTGTGGCAGCAGTATGATGGAGCCTGCGGTGAATACAAATGACCGCAAAAGGGATAAAAGCGCTGAAACCTTGCCATTTGATAGCGCAGTAAAGAGGGACGATGTGAAGATGTTTAGCCCCATAAATAAGAACCCAACCCCAAAAAGAGAAAGTCCGTTTTTGGCAATATTATATACCGAGCTACCCTCTTTTGCAAAAATTGTTATAATGTTGCCCGATACAAGGTAGGCAAAAGCTGTTATAAAGAGTGAGGTTCCCCCAATAAAAAGGTAGCTTATCTTGAGCAATTGTTTTAACTGTTCCTTATTATTATCACCATAGTTATAGCTTATTATGGGTGCAACTCCCGACGAATATCCCAAAAATACCGCATTTAAAAAGAACTCCGCATAAAGGACGATGGTAATTGCGGCAACACCATCCTCCCCTAAATATTTCATCATCATTATATTAAACAAAAATGTGGTTATCGCAACGGATAGATTTGTGACCATCTCAGATGAGCCGTTTGTGCAGCTATCCATAATAATTTTAAAATCAAGCTTTGGTTTAACAAAATAAAGTGTGCCTTTTCTGTTAAATGTGAAATATATTAGCCCAATTATTGCAGGAACACTAAATCCAACCCCTGTTGCCAATGCGGCGCCCATTGTCCCCATCTGCAAAACGCCGATGAACAGGTAGTCAAGCACGATATTTGAAACGCCACCTATAAAGGTTGCCACAAGCCCCAAGTTTGGCTTGCCCGCTGTTACAAAAAAGAACTGAAACAGAAGTTGCAACATGCTAAGTGGTACGAACATTAGAAGTCCCCTTGCGTAGTCGTAGCAGTAGCTGTAAATTGCATTGTTTGCCCCAAGAAAGATAAGCATTGGCTTTATAAATATAAACCCCAATACAGAAATGGCAAAGCCAATTGCTATGCCCAAATAAACCAAAAGGGAAAAGCTCCTCCGTGCTTCCTCCCCTTTTCCCTCCCCCATCTGCTTTGCAATAATTGCGCTGCCACCACTTGAAATCATAATTCCAAGACCAATAATAACGCTAAGCATTGGGTATACGATATTGACTGCCGAAAGGGCGCTTGTGCTAACAAATCGTGCCACAAACATCCCGTCCACCATCGAGTATAATGATATAAACATCAGCATAATCACAGTTGGTGCTGTGAATTTTATTAGTGATAAAAAGGTTATTTTTTTAGCTAGTGGGTTGATCATTTTCTCCTCCATTTGTGTAATGCCTGCTTATAATGCACAGCATTTCGCAAAAAACACGTCTTTCTTCCTGTGTATAATTTTCGTTAATCTCTTTAACTGCTCCGTTTATGCTCTTTCCCCATTCCATATATTCCCTCGCCATTTCGTGCTTTACCGAAAGGTAGAATATGCGTTTATCCCTTAAGCTTTGGGTTTTTTCAATCAAACCCCTCTTTTCCAGCTCCTTTACCTTAAGGGTCACCGCCGATTTTGCCACGTTTAGCAAATTTGCAATGTAACTTATTGTGCATTTTGGTGTGCACGCAATTATATCAAGGTATAGGAGGCTGTTATATGTTATTCCATCGTAAATCTTTTGGCTACCCATCATTCTCAGCTCGTATGTTACCATATCCAAATAAAATTTTTTTATCATTCGCTGCAACTTCACTTTATCTCCCCTTATAGCTAATCAAATATAGTTATAATCGTTTAACTATGTTATCACCAACCTTTTATAATGTCAAGAATAAACAAAAAAGTAGGGGTCGATGACCACATCGACCCCAAACTAACCGTAACATTATAGCTCCCAGGCTGATGTAGGTATCATCCCCTACACA
>CAZMCJ010000036.1:0-9682 GCA_964564795.1 uncultured Eubacteriales bacterium
GGGTGTGATTAGCACAAGCTCGTTCTCGCCGTAAATTGGTGCCGCCGCCATACAAGAAGATGATGAGAAATCACCGATTACTGCCAAGATGTCCTTATTTTGCCCAAACTTTTTAGCAACCTCGCTTGCTTCCTTTGGGTCTCCCTTGCTATCCATTATAACAATCTCAACCTTCTTGCCGTTAATTCCCCCCGCTGCATTTATCTTATCAAGCGCCATTTGTGTTGCAACTGTAAATGTTTTTCCATACTCTGCGTTGTTGCCTGTTATTGGTGCACTCATACCAAGCTTGATTGTTTGCGCCGCTGCCGGTGCGCCCCCTCCTTGCGCCGGCGGCTCGGGCTTTGACGAGCAACCTGCAAGTGTTCCAACTATCATAGAGCCAGCCAAAATTGTTGCTAGAATTTTTTTCATATTTCTTCCTCCAATTTTTTGTTTGTGATGATACATTAATCATATATAAATTTGCCCCCTTTTACAATTCTAAAATAATAATATAAATTATATATTTTTTCAAAATTCTTAAGCTTATCTCACAAACTTTTGTATAACTTTTATGTAAATTTTACACTTTTTTAATTAGCATTATTATGACATAATATAATAGGAAAGAAATTATAAATAAAATTGGGAGCTAACATAATGCTACTTAAAAAAATGGTTATATTCTACTTTATTTTGATTGTAACTGTGCTTGCCTTTTTGGCTTATGCCGCAAATTCAACCGCAAAAAATATAATAAAAACTGAGGTTAAGGCGCTATACGAAATTGAGTTTGACTATAAAGTTTCGGAGATAAACAATATTATGGAGAAAAAGCTTTCCTCCATTTTGTCCATCTGTGCCAGCCAAGAGCTGCACGAAATCTCTGCCGAATTTAGCAACAGCAAAACCTTTAACCAACAAAATTACAACCAAGTTAAGTCACGCGGCCTTTTAGTTGGGCTTGATAACTTGCAGGTTATTTTAAAAGGCGACCATGGCAAATACATTGCAAACCAGGAAAACAGCCTTACTCTTACCCCGCTGGAGAGCTACGAGCAGGTGTGGTATAACGATGCAATGGCTAAATCCTCCAAGGTTTTTTACTATAACATCTACGACGAAAAACGCAATATAATCCGCCTTTCCAAGGCTTTTTTTGTTGGGGGCGAGGTTGCGGGGGTTGTTATGGCGGATATAGACATCTACGAGTTTTCCAAGATACTTTTAAACACCAAAAGCAAAATGATGATTGTGAATGAATACAACGCACAGCTTTATCCATACATAGATTACAGCGAAATCCTTTCCTTAATAAACCTTGAAAACACCGGAGCCGATATAACAAACGACTTTTTGATTATGCAAAGTGATATTTATTTAAGCGGGTGGCGACTTGTTGGGTTTGTGCCTATTTCCTCCATTATGTCACAGGCAAGCTCCTTTAACCTAACTTTTATCTCCATCGTTTCCATTGTTGCCATTCTTTGCTTCTTTGTTATTTTGGCGTTTTCCAATTCCATCACCCACCCCATTAGCAAGCTTTCGCAAAAGATGCTTTCCTTTAAGCGCAATAACATATCCTCCTTTAGGATAGAGGGGACATACAAGGGTGAAATTGGTGTTTTATACACCAGCTTTAACGATATGGTGGGGCAGATTAACACCCTTATTGACGACGTTTACAAATCCCAAATAAAGGTTAAAGATGCGGAGATGAAGGCTCTTCTCTCCCAAATTAATCCCCATTTTTTGTATAACACCCTAAACTCCATCAACTGGATGGCAATGAAGTACGAGGCGCACGACATTACGGAGATGACCGTTGCCCTTGCCGATATGCTGCGCTATGGGCTGAATAATGGGCAAAACTTAATCTCGATTGGTGACGAAATTAAACAGGTGGCAAGTTATGTTAAAATCCAACAAATTCGCTATCCCGGCGTTTTTGAGATGGAGTGTGAAATTGAAAAACAAATAGAAAAATATAAAATAATCAAGCTTTTATTGCAACCACTGGTGGAGAATGCAATTTTGCACGGCTTTAGCGATATTCAAAATGGTGGAAAACTTCTTATTAAAGGGTATTTGGCGCATAGGGAGAACTGTGTTATAATAGAAGTTAGAAACAATGGTAAAAAGATTGACCTTTCCAAGGTTGGTGGCTACCTTTACACCGAACGGGGTGAGGCGCCAAAGAGCTATGGACTGCGCAACGTGAACGACAGGTTGGTAAACAGCTATGGCGAGGCATTTGCCCTTACCTACTTAATAGAAGATGATAATACAATTGCGAGGGTTAAATTCCCCATTGATATTTTGGAAAGAGAAATGGAGGAGATTTTTTGAGTGATGTTAAGGTTTATGTTGTGGACGACGAGATGCTGACAAGGGAGGGGCTTGCAAAGTATATAAATTGGAAGGAGCTGGGCTGTACCCTCGTTGGCAAGGGTGGGTGCGGACTTGACGTTTTGGAGTTTTTGCAAAGCAACACTATCGACCTGCTAATAACAGATATAAGAATGCCCAATATGGACGGTATGGAGCTTATTGAGGCTATCAGCCACCAATACAAAAACATTTCTGTGATTATTTTGACCGCACATAGCGAGTTTACCTATGCTCAGCAGGCGGTTAAATATAAATTTGTTAAGGATTTTATCCTAAAACCCATTGAGCTAATCCACCTTAACGAGTCCATAAAAAAAGAGGTGGAAACGATTAAAAACAATGGCGAGCAAGCGTATGTTGTGCGGCTTGACGACCAAGAGGTGAAGGAGTATAACTCCAGCTATTACAGTGCAATTAAAAAGAGCCTTATTACTGATTTTAACAACAACGATTTTGAAAATATAACAGATTATATTTTTAAAATCTCTAAGGAGATTGAGGAGCGTGGCTTTTCCATCAACATTTTCAAGCGGTTTTGCATTGATATTGTTGGCAAGCTGCGTGATGCAATAAGCGATATGAACATCAATGCTCGCCTTAGCCGTTCGGGGGAGGACGTTGTGTATAAAATCATCAGCATTAGCGATTTTGCAACCCTAAATGCATATATGGCAATTATTTTGGGGGACTTGATTGATTACATAGTCCTTTACCGCAAGAACCAAATTTCCCCCCTTGTGTTGGAGGCAATTGGCATTTTGGAGAAGAACTTTCGCACCCCAAAATACAACCTTCAATATGTTTCGGAGCTTATGAACATCAGCTCTAACTATTTATCCACCCGATTTAAGGGGGAGGTTGGTGTGAGCTTTATAAAATACTTAAACTCCCTTAAAATTGAGTATGCGAGGGAGATGCTTTCGGATAGGCGGTACAAAATTTACGAGGTGGCGACGAGTGTTGGCATCTCGGACGTGCGCTATTTTATCAAGCTTTTTAAGGAATATACGGGTCAAACACCAAGCGAGTGCCGAAAAAATTTGGGGATATCCCAAGAGGATTAGGGGGTTTAAAGTTTTTTTGATTTGAATGTTGCTGTGGAATTGGGCAAACACGTTTAAAACAAAATTCACTGAACTACCTTCCACACCACCTATATGGGTTAAGGATAATATAAAAAGGGTGGGGCATTATGCTCCACCTTTTGCTATTTTTCTGTTGCGGGACGTTTCGAAAATACATCTAAATCCAAATGTAGAGGGGGGCTCCCTACCACTTGTAAGGGTTGAAGCTAATATAAAAAAGGCTTATAAAGAAGCGTTTTAAGATAGCCTTTTTTGAAACTCATTGACAGAAAGTTCAATAATTAAAAATTCAAAGGTAGAACTTTCCTATTCGTTATAAAAAAGGTGGGGCATTATGCTCCACCTTTTGTTTCTTTTATCTTGATATTTACCTTTTAACATTTGACTTTTGACATCTACCTTTTGCCAAAATCCTCCGCTGCCTTTACCATTGCTATGATGTTTTCCTTTGGTGTGCCGATTGCAACCTCGCACCCTGAGCCTAAAATAAAATGCCCGTCCTTAGCTGCAATGTCCAAAACCGCCATACTCTCATCATAAACCTGTTGTGGTGTGCCATTCAGTAGAGCTCCCGCCGGGTTTAGATTGCCATATAGGCACGTTTTTTCGTCCAGCTCACGCTTATACGCCGGCAAGTCCACCATATAATCAATCTCCAGCGTGTCGCACCCTGTAGACCCAAGAAGGTTTTTAACCCTTGTGTTATTGCCGCAAATATGCAAAATATTATAAAACTGCCCCTCTTTTTTAAGCTTATTCAGCTCGTCAAAAACCATACACTCGTATGGGTAGGCATATGTTTCATAAACGCTCGGTGATGTCATATTAAGGGACGCAAGAGAGTCGCCACACATCAAAAAGTCCGCACCCTCTTTTGCACACGCCTTTAAAAATTCAATTAGCGACTGCGCACACACCGTCATCAGCTCGTGCAGATACTTCTTTGCGTCGTCATCCTCCTCCGCCTCTGCCATTGCAATCTCCGTTATAAACTCCTGCGTGCCTAGGATATGTCCCGCAAGGGAGAAGGGACCTGTGCCCGGGGTGCGAATAATTTTATCCTTGCCAACATCTTGCTTTAGACGTGCTATCGCCTCTAAATAAATTGGCATACGCCCGTCATTATACGGGTTTGGCACCTTTATTTTGGTAACGTCCGCAAGGTTTGTAATAGCGGGGGCAATGTGGCTTGGCAGTGCGTTTGGGTTGCGCTTTGTTTTAACCCCCATACCCTCCGATATGTAGTAGCCATCACTTTGGGGGATAACCGCATCAATTCCTGTGATTTCCACCATTTCCCGTTGGCATTTCGCCATCAAAATTCCGTCGTTGTGGTAATCATCAATATTAACCCCCAAAAGTGCAGGTGCAAAATTTCCTGCATATGGAATAACAGGAACTCTATCCGCCTTTTTTCGCTCCATTGTGCTGAAAAATATATCCCTCGAATTCATTTTTACCCTCCTACAAGCTATTCATAACCTCTTTTGCATATTCAACCGTTGGCGCAATGATGTTGAACATTAGCCCCTTTGGCTGCAGGGCATCACGCACCAATTTAATCTCGTAAGTAGTTAAATCGCCCCAAATTATAAGGCGCTTGCCTGCATTTTGTACCTTTTTAAAGGTATCCAGCATTTCGCTGACAGACAGACCTCCGACGTCCTTGTTAATCTCCACCACTTTTAGCTTTTCAACCTCCAAAATTTCATCCAGCATATGGAAGGAGGAGGAGTGGAGGTGTACACCCGTGTAGTCATACTTATCGCACACCTCTATATGGAAGGGTTTGATGAACTGCTTATAGTGCTTTGGGGTTAAAATTGCTGTTAAATCGTCCTGATACCACGCACATTTTCCGGGCGCCCACAGGTGGTAAAAGCCAAAGGCAGTGCCGCCCCAAACGTTTCCGCTTAATGCGTGCAAGGCGTCCATAGCCTCAAAATATATTTCGCTAATGCGTTTTATAAGCTCTTTTACCTCGTCCTCCTCGTCGTAGAGGGCGAATACCATCTCCTGTTGACCGATTAGAGCGCCGATTGTGTCCGCAATTCCCCTTGTTATTGGCTGGCCGATTGGCATCTCACCGCCGAACTCTGCCCACAGCATTGATACAAACTCGCACCACTTTTTAAACCACGGGTTATCTTTGGAAAGCTTAACCTTTTCATACTCTGAAACGCTAGAGAGGGAGTGGTGTGTTATAAAGCTGTCGTTGGTTGCGTACACCTTGCAACCGCACATCGCCTCTATCCAGGGGAATCCAACGAAGGGCTCCACTGTGTAAAATGCGCTTTGTCCCGTTTGCAAAATCATATCGTAATACCTGCGGTAATCGGGTATAAATTCAGCCACGCAAATCATTTCGGGCGTTATCTCCTGCCCATTTTTAAGAAGCGCCTTAGACGCCCCAAAATGGTCAGAGAAGAAGAAGTCGGGCGCAATTTTGAAGGAAACTATCGGTTTTTCCATTTCCTCTAAAGCCCAATATTTTTTATGTAGCTCTATTTTTTGTGGGGTTGAGTACATCTAAATCACCCTATCAATTAATATTTTGTGTCGTAATCCCATGGTGCGCCGCCAGCAAGGCACCCGCCGTCCACGTGGTACATCATTCCGCTCATATAGCTTGATGCATCGGACGCAAGCATTATGGTTAGCCCCAAAATCTCCTCAGGTGTACCAGGTCTTCCCATTGCAATCCTATCCTTTAGGTATACGCTTCTTGTCGGGTGCTCCCACGTTACAGTTGTAAGTGGTGTGATGATATGCCCCGGCGCCATTGCGTTTGCCCTTATGCCATGCTTTGCCCATTCAACCGCCATTGAACGTGTTAACGCTGTTACCCCACTCTTCGTTGCCCCATAAACAGCACATCCACCCAGCATACCAACGCTATTGTGGGACGCCATATTAATGATGTTTCCGCTTTTTCTTGGTATCATATGCTTTACAACCTCTTGTGTTATAAAGAATAACCCCTTTAGATTTATGTCCATAATTCTGTCGTAGGTTTTTTCCTCAACGTCCAAAAATCCCTCTCTTTTGTTTATGCCCGCACAATTGATTAATACGTCGATTTTGCCGTACTCCTTGATTACGCTATCCACACAAGCCTTAATGTTTTCCATATCCATTATATTAAGGCTAAAGCTTTTGCTTATACCGCCCTCGTTTTCAATCTTTTGTGAAACCGCCTTTGTTTTCTCCAAATCCAAATCACATAGTGCCATTTGTCCGCCCGCAGCTGCGCAGCCTATTGCCAAAACCTCGCCAATTCCCCCTGTTGCTCCTGTTAAAAGTATTACCTTGCCCTCTAGTGAAAATATTTTTTCTAAGTTGCTTCCGATGTTCATCTGTACTCTCCTTTTTTTAAAATGGGCAGAGCGTGAGCATTTTTGCCCCGCTCCGCCCAATGTTTGTTTAATTATTATTTGTTTGCATCGCAAACTGCTTTAAATTCTGCGATTAGGTCTTTACCAATTTTAGCTTCGAACTCAGTGTAAACCGGTGCGCAAGCACCTTGGAATGCTTTAGATTGCTCAGGTGTTAAAGTTGTAACCTTCATACCGGCTTTTTCAAGGTCTACAATGTAGTCAGTACACATTTTTCTGTTTTCCGCTCTGTTTAGCTTTGCAGATTCGTTAGCTGCATCTTGGAAGATTTTCTTGTCAGCATCAGACATTGCGCTGTAAACCTTCTCGCTCATAAGCATAATGTGCGGCCCATAAACGTGGCCTGTTAGTGTGCAGAAAGGTTGAACCTCATAGAATTTGTTTAGGTAGATTGTGGATATTGGGTTTTCTTGGCCATCAATAGTTTTTTGTTGCATAGCTGTGAAAACCTCGGAGAATGGCATTGGAGTTGGGTTTGCGCCCATTGCTCTAAATGCTGCCAAGTGGATTGGGTTTTCCATTGTTCTGATTTTTAGCCCCTTAAGGTCTGCAGGGGATTTAATCTCTTTTGCAGAGTTTGTAAGTTGTCTAAAACCATTTTCGTAGTAAGTTAATAATCTTAGTCCGTTTGGAATTAGTGCATCTCCCAATTTTTTACCAACTGCGCCATCATAGATAGCGTCCGCAGCTTTTTCGCTTGGAACGATGAAAGGAAGGTCAAAAACCATTAGTTGCGGTGCCATACCAACAAGTGGGGAAGCAGATGTTACAACCATCTCTAGGTTGCCCATTGCAACGTCTTGAGTTGCCTTAACGTCGTCACCAAGTTGTGCGTTTGCATAAACTTGAACTTCGTAAGCGCCGCTTGTTTTTTCCTCAACAATTTTCTTAAGCTCCATACTTCCTAGGTATGCAGGGTGCTTTTCGTTAATACCATTGGAAATCTTGATGATTTTGGCAGGCCCTTTAGGAGTTGATGGTGCAGGTGCTGGGGTTGATGGTGCGGGTGCAGGTGCAGGCGCCGGTGCAGGTGGTGCAACCTTTGATGCACAGCCTGTGAACACAGTTGCTGTCATAAGTAGTGCAAGTAGTAGTGCGGAAATTTTCTTCATAAATATTCCTCCATAACAATTTTTTATTTTAACTGCCTTACTTGTTTGGCAGTTCTAATACATTAATACTTTGTTTTTTTTGCCTACGCTGCAAATGTGTAAGGAATCCACAAAATTAAATCGGGGAAGAATGTGATTAGGAACAACACAACAACCATTGCGCCGATAAATGGTAGGGTTGGCCCCACAAGCTTTGCCATTGATAGCTTTGAAAGTCCGCAACCAACGTAAAGCACTGTTCCAACGGGTGGTGTGATAACACCGATACAAAGGTTACAAACCATTACAACGCCGAAGTAGATTGGGTCGAACCCCATTTGTACGGCAATTGGTAAAAGGATTGGCGCCAAAATCAGTAGTGCAGGTGTTAAATCCATTACACAACCAACAAGAAGAAGCAAAATGTTAATTAAAACCATAACAACCCAAGGGTTATCAGAGATTGAAAGCAGTGCATTTGTAAGGAGTGCAGGGATTTGAGCTGTTGTTATGTAGTATCCTGCAATTGTTGCTGCGCCGCACACAAACATTACAACCGATGTGGACTTTGCAGTTTCAACAAAAATTGGAAGAAGATGCTTAATTTTAAGCTCCCTGTAACCCCAAAATCCAACCAAAATAGCATAAACAACGGCAACAACCGCCGCCTCTGTTGGGGTGAACACTCCGCTTAGAATTCCGCCCAGAATAATAACAGGAAGGAGTATTGCCCATATTGCGGATTTTGTAGCCTCCCAAATTTCCTTCATTGTGGAGCGTTTGCCCGCTTTGTAGCCCATTTTTTTGGAGTGGAAGAACCACATAATCATAAGCGCAACACCAATTAAAACGCCGGGCACGATACCACCCAGGAACAATTTAACAATGGAAACGCCGCTGATAACGCCAAACAAAATCATAGGCATTGATGGTGGGATAACAGGCCCGATTGTTCCTGCACTGATAACAAGTGCGGTTGATTTTGCCTTGTCGTACCCCTCCTCCTCCATAATTGGAAGAAGGATTGAGCCTATTGCCGTTGTATCTGCAATTGCAGAGCCTGAGATGCCCGCAAAAATCATACTGGATAAAACAGTTACATAGCCAAGACCCCCCTTAACAAAACCAAGAAGCGCCCTTGCAAAATAAACAATACGTTTGGAAATTCCGCCAACGTTCATAAGCTCCCCCGCAAGAACGAAGAAAGGAATTGCCATAAGTGGGAAGGAGTCTATACCACGCACAATGTTTTGGGCAATCATTGCGCCCACAACATCACCGGTTAGGGTGTACATTAAAGCAATTGATGTTAAAATAAGAGCAAATGCAATTGGAACATACATAAAAATGAAGAAGAACAAACTTCCTAAAAATAATGCTAGCATTTTACGCCCTCCTTCACAAATAAGCATTTAACGTGATTATACAGTTTGAAAATTCCAATGCAGCCCATTATAAGGCTTGAAAGTGGAACAACCACATAAAGCACAGCATAGGAAATGTTAGATGCAGGTGTTTTCCAATTAAGGGTTTGCATCATAATTGCATAACCGCCGGTGCCCAAAAGGTAAAGGCAGTATAGCACAAGGCAATCAACCACACATGCAAGTGCGTTTGCCACTTTTTTTGGAAGAAGGTTAACAACAAGGTCAAGCCCCAAATGCTGGTCGCCAGCATAAGCAAGTGCTCCACCAAGGAAAACGATCCATACCATCATAAACCTGGACAATTCTTCGCT
>CAZMCJ010000037.1:0-9550 GCA_964564795.1 uncultured Eubacteriales bacterium
TGGAGGGCATCACCGGCGAAAATCAGGCGGGGGCAAATCCATTTGAACTACTTAGAAAGTGCAGCGATTTAAGCAAGCTGGAAATTCCAAAATCACTAATAGAGTTAGAGAAAATGGAAGTTAGATTTAAGGAAACATTTAAAAAAGAAAATATGAAGGAATATGTAAATTCGGTTTTAAAATAAAAAAATCGGGTTAATAATGAAGGAGGGCTTATGAGGATTTATACTATCGGTGATTTACATTTGTCCCTCACAACTAATAAGCCGATGGATATTTTTGGAGGAAACTGGGCCAATCATACGCAAAAGCTTAAGGAAAATTGGGAAAATCTTGTAACAGACGAAGACGTTGTAGTTTTAGCAGGTGACATAAGCTGGGGAATGAACTTTGATGAGGCGCTGGCTGATTTCAGGTTAATCGAAAGCTTGCCGGGCAAAAAGCTTATAATAAAGGGCAATCACGACTACTACTTTTCAACTGTTAATAAGATGACAGGCTTATTTGAGAAAAACAATATTACTAGCATAGAGTTTTTGCACAACAGGGCATTTTTATTTGGAGACTGCGCACTTTGCGGCACAAAGGGGTGGTTTGTTGACGAGGATAAAGGGGAACATCACGAGAAGATTTTCAAGCGTGAGGTTATCCGCCTGGAAAACTCCCTAAAAGAGGGCGAAAGGATGGGTGGGAAGGATTTAATTGTATTCTTGCATTACCCACCCGTTTATGCAAACTATGAGTGCAACGAAATTTTGGAGGTTATGAATAATTACGGTGTTAAAAGGTGCTATTACGGACATTTGCACGGCACAGCAAGGGAGAAAGGGGTGCAAGGATTGTACAAAAACATAGATTTTCACCTTGTTTCTTGTGATAATATTAACTTTACTCCAAAACTTGTTACTAAATTGTAAAAAGTTGCGAAAATACTATTCAAAACACAGCAAATTATGTTATAATAATTTGTAATGATAAAAATTAAAACAAATAATCGGAGGAATAAAAAATGGCAGTTAAAAGTTTTGAGAAAAAGGAAAATAGTCAAGTAGAACTAATTATGGAGGTTTCCAAGGCCGATTTTGACCTTGCTATTGATAAAGCATATAAAACTAATGTTTCTAAAATTAATGTTCAAGGCTTTAGAAAAGGCAAAGCACCAAAGAAAATGATTGAGAAGATTTACGGCGCAGGCGTTTTCTATGATGATGCAATAGAAATAATCTACCCAACAGAGTACACAGCAGCAGTCAAGGAAACTGGTATTGAACCGGTTGACAGAGCTGATGTTGAAATTTTGGAAATCGGGGAAAATGGTGTTACTATCAAGGCAACTGTTACAGTTAAACCAGAAGTTACAATTGGCAAATACAAGGGACTAAAGAGCGATAAAGTTATCCAAAGCGTAAGCGACGAGGAAATTGCAGCAGAGCTTAAGAAGTTCCAAGACAGAAACTCTAGAATTGTTACTGTAGAAAGAGCGGCAATTAATGGCGACACAATCACACTTAATTACAGTGGCAGCGTTGATGGTGTTAAGTTTGATGGCGGCACAGCAGAAAACCAAACACTAAAGCTTGGTAGCAACCAATTTATCCCAGGATTTGAAGAGCAACTTGTTGGTAAATCAGCAGGCGACGAGTGCGATGTTGCAGTTACCTTCCCAACTGAGTACCATGCTCCGGAACTTGCTGGTAAAGAGGCTATCTTTGCTTGTAAAGTACTAGAAGTTAAGGAAACTCAAGTTGACGAAATTGATGACGAGTTTGCAAAGGACGTTTCTGAGTTTGAAAACTTAGCTGATTTTAAGGCTGACATTGCAAGAAAATTGCAAGAGGCTAAGGATAAGACATCTCAAAACCAACTAGAAGATACTCTAATCACAAACATGCTAAACAATGTTACAGTTGATGTTCCACATTGTATGATTGAAACAGAAATTGACGATATTGAAAGGGATTTCGACTACCGTATGCAAATGCAAGGTATGAATATGGAAATGTACCTAAAATATACAAACACTACTAAAGAGGTTTTCAGAAAATCATTCGAAGAGCAAGCAGACAGACGAGTTAAGACTAGACTTGCGCTTGAAAAAATTGTTGAGCTTGAAAAAATTGAAGTATCTGAAAGCGAAATAGACGAAGAATATGAGAGATTGGCAGCGGCGTACAACATTCCTGTTGAGCAAGCTAAATCTTTTGTAGGCAGAGAAGGCATTGGTAAGGATTTAGCTGTTGCTAAGGCTGTGGAGCTTGTTAAAAACGAAGCTAAGGTTACTGAAATCTCCCTTGCAGACTACCAAAAGCAGCAAGAGAAAGAAAGTAAGAAAGTAGCAAAATAGGTAACAATCCTTACATAATTTATGAAGGAGGAAGAAATAATGGCATTAGTTCCAATGGTTGTTGAACAAACAAATAGGGGTGAGCGCTCCTACGATATTTACTCTAGATTATTAAATGATAGAATCGTGTTTTTGGCAGATGAGGTTAACGATGTTACAGCAAGCCTTGTAATTGCGCAATTACTTTACCTTGAAAGCCAAGACCCAGATAAGGACATATCCCTTTATATCAACAGCCCAGGTGGCTCGATAACATCGGGAATGGCAATCTATGACACAATGAACTATATCAAATGTGATGTTTCCACAATTTGCATTGGTATGGCAGCATCTATGGGTGCATTTTTACTTAGCAGCGGCGCAAAGGGCAAGCGTTTTGCACTGCCAAACAGCGAGATTATGATTCACCAGCCTTTGGGTGGTATGAAAGGTCAAGCAACGGACATCAAAATCCACGCTGACCGCATAATCAAGATGAAGGAAAAGCTAAACAGACTAATTAGCGAGCAAACTGGAAAGCCGGTGGAGCAAGTTGAGAAGGACACAGATAGAGATAACTTTATGGATGCAGGCGAGGCAATGGCATACGGGCTAATTGACAAGGTAATTGACAAGAAATAATGGGGTTAAGTAATAGATGAGTAATAAAATTGACGAAATGGATGCCCATTGTTCCTTTTGCGGCAGGGGCAGGGACGAGGTTCAAAGGATAATTGCAGGCTACGGCGGATACATCTGCAACGAGTGCATAACTCAATGCTATTATATGCTTTCTGAGGAGGGCTATATAGACGATGTTGAAGGCGAAACTGACGGTGAAGCTGATGACCTTATAATTAAAAATCTGCCAAAGCCAAAGGAGATTAAAGGGTTTTTAGATGAGTACGTTATCGGGCAGGATGATGCTAAAATTGCACTTTCGGTGGCGGTTTACAACCACTATAAGCGCATTAACGCACTAGATGAGGATAGCGGTGAGATAGAGCTTCAAAAAAGCAATATCTTACTACTAGGTCCAACTGGATGTGGCAAAACACTTCTTGCGCAAACACTTGCAAAGGTGCTAAAGGTGCCATTTGCCATTGCAGATGCGACAACATTAACTGAGGCGGGTTACGTTGGTGAAGACGTGGAAAACATTCTTCTAAAACTTATCCAAGCCGCTGATTATGACATCGAAATGGCAGAGCGAGGAATAATATACCTAGACGAGATAGACAAAATTACAAGAAAGAGCGAGAATGCCTCAATCACACGTGACGTTAGTGGTGAGGGTGTTCAGCAAGCTCTCCTTAAAATATTGGAGGGCACTGTTTCCTCCGTTCCACCACAAGGTGGCAGAAAGCATCCGCAACAGGATTTCATTCAAATCAACACAAAGAATATTTTGTTTATTTGTGGCGGTGCTTTTGACGGTATAGAAAAAATTATTGAAAAAAGAACAGGTAAAAATGGGCTTGGATTTGGTGCAGAGATTGCCTCCAAAAAGGAAAAATCAATGGGGGAAATTCTTGCAAAGTTAGAGCCACACGACCTGGTTAAATATGGATTTATCCCAGAGCTTGTTGGGCGTATGCCAATGCTGGTTTCCCTAAGCTCCCTTGATAAGGACACATTTATTAAAATTCTAACAACACCCAAAAATGCAATAACAAAGCAATACTCACACCTTTTTGCACTAGATGATATTAATTTGGAGTTTGATGAAAACTCATTAGATGCAATTGCGGAGCTTGCAATAAAGCGTGAAACTGGAGCTAGAGGTTTGCGTTCCATTATCGAGGAACGTATGACTAAGCTTATGTATGAGGCACCATCGATGGAGAATTTGAGTGATATTATAATCACCAAAGAGTTTATTGAGAAAACCGGTGAGCCACGCTTTACCTTTAACGGGGAAGTAAAAACTTCTGAAGCGGTTGAAAACTCATAAAAAAGTAGCAAAGCAAAAAGAGAAATAATTAAAAACTAAAATAATAGGGGTGGCATTTATTGCTATCCCTATTTTGGATAGGGGCAGAAATTATGATTGATAAAGAGCGAATTGAAAATGCGGTAAAGGAAATTTTGATAGCCATTGGGGAGGACCCTGAACGGGAGGGGTTGCTTGAAACACCAAAGAGGGTTGCAAATATGTATTGCGAGGTGTTTTCGGGCATTGGGGCAAACCCAAATGAGCTTGTTAAAACTTTTAACGAAAAATGCGTAAATGAAATGGTTATTGTGAAGGATATACCACTGTACTCAATGTGTGAGCATCACCTTTTGCCTTTTATTGGGGTTGCGCACATTGCTTATATTCCATCTGACGGTAAGATTGTGGGCCTTTCCAAATTTGCCCGTATTGTTGATGTTTTGTCTAAACGTCCGCAGTTGCAAGAGCGTCTAACGGTGGATATTGCAAACACAATTATGGAAGGTGCACATCCTAAAGGTGTTGTGGTGGTGATTGAAGCTGAGCACCTTTGTATGACAATGCGAGGAATTAAAAAACCAGGCACAAGAACGGTAACAAACGCACTAACAGGCATCTTTAGAGAGGACAAAAATGCAAGGGAAGAGGCAATTTCACTAATAAAGGGTTAATTATTTTGTGTGAAATATAGGAAGGTATAATAATGTTTAAATATAGAAATGGCGCGTTTGATATGTCGAGAAAGACCTATATTATGGGAATACTTAACATGACTCCTGACTCATTTAGCGATGGGGGAAAGTATAACACAACCGAAAAAGGTCTTATTCATGCGCTGAATATGGTAAAAGACGGTGCTGATATTATTGATATTGGTGGTGAGTCCACAAGGGCAAACCACACACCGATATCAATTGATGAGGAGCTTTCAAGAGTTATACCCGTTATAAATATGATTAAGAACAACAGTGATGTTGTAATGTCAATAGACACAATGAAAAGCAAGGTTGCAAGTGAGTGTGTTAATGCGGGTGTGCATATTATAAATGACGTTTGGGGTAGCGCATATGACCCGATGATGGCAAAAACTGTGGCACAAACTGGTGCAGGCTTTATACTGGGTCATAACAGAAACCAAACGGGCAATAAAGAGGAAGTAATTGCAGAGATAATACGCTTTTTTGGCGATAGAGCAAGCGAACTTGTTTCAATGGGAGTTAGCAGGGAGTGCATCTGCCTTGATCCTTGCATCGGATTTGCAAAAACATATGAAGAAAATATTGAAGTTTTAAAGCGATTTAATGATCTTGAAATACTGGAGTTTTCAATGCTTTTGGCAACAAGCAATAAATCAGTAATTAGTATGACACTCGGGACACAGGAAAAGGAAAACCTTGAAGGAACTATTGCTACGTGCGTGTTGGGCGCACAAATGGGGGCTAATATTGTGCGGGTGCATAATGTTTTGGTAGTTTCAAAGGCAATGAAAATGGCGGATGTTATAATTGGTAGGGGGTAAAATAAATGTTTGAGATTGGGCTGCAAAAAGTAAAGGTTTTTGCCTATCATGGTGTTAATGAGGAAGAAAAAATAAACGGGCAGAATTTTTACATTGATGCACTTTTAAAAGTTGATATTGATGGGGACAAGCTGAATGATAATATAGAAAATACACTTAGCTACGCCCTTGTTAACAAGCTTATCATAAAAATTGTGAGTGAAACACGTTTTGAATTGATTGAAAGCTTGGCTAAAAAGCTGGTTGACGAAATTTTTGAGCATTTTCCAAAGGTTACATACGTTAAAATAACAGTCAACAAGCCGCAAGCACCTATGAGGGGGGAGTTTGAGAATGTCTTCGTTAGCTTTGAGCAAACAATCTAACATAATATACTTAAGCCTTGGCTCCAACATTGGGGACAGGGCAAAAAACCTTCAAAGGGCGATAGAGCTATTGCAAGGAAAATGTGATATACTTGCAGTTTCGACGTTATATGAAACTGAGCCAATGCACTATTTGGACCAAGATAAGTTTATAAATATTGCAATAAGGGCAACAACAAAGCTAGAAAAGCTTGAGCTACTGGATTTCACACAGAGTGTTGAGAATGAACTTAAAAGAGTTAAAACGATGCGTTACGGACCTAGAATTATAGATGTGGATATACTTTTTTATAACGACGAAATATATGCGGATGACCGCCTAACTATACCACACCCTATGATGTGGGAGAGAGAATTTGTGCTAAAGCCACTGCTTGATGTAACAGAAAATGACGAATTAAAAAGTAAAATTGAAAAAAAACTTTGCTTTTTAAAGGAAAGCAAGCTAAAATAAATGTAAAGGAGAGATTAATATGTTTAATCCTAAAGAATTAATATATACAATACCGGCAATTTTAATTGCAATCTCATTCCATGAGCTTGCCCACGGATACGTAGCTCATAAACTAGGCGACCCAACGCCCAAAAATACAGGACGACTTTCCCTAAACCCAATGGCGCATTTGGATCCCCTTGGTACAATTTCCCTGCTTTTGTTTGGATTTGGCTGGGCAAAGCCTGTAAGGGTTAACCCATACTACTTTGAAAATCGCAAAAAAGGTATGGCTATGGTATCAGCTGCAGGACCTTTAACCAACTTTGTAATTGCATTTTTATCCATTTTTTGCCTTGGGATTATGTTTAAATTTTCACTTGGCGAGGGCGTGGTCTCTAACTATATTCTGATGTTCCTTTCCATTTTGGCAAGCATTAATATTGGTCTTGGGGTATTCAACCTTATCCCAATTCCACCACTTGATGGTTCAAAACTACTTGGCATAATCCTTCCGGAGGACACATACTTTAAGTTCCAGCAGTATGATAATTACTTCCAATTTGCAATGTTATTTTTGCTTTATTTTGGATTTTTAACACCGATTTTGTCCTACTTTAGGGGCTCAATTACCAGCGGAATGTTAGGTGTTGTGAGTTTGTTGTTAGGGGTATAAAAATATGGATAGCTTGAGCTTTAAGCTTGATGTTTTTGAGGGTCCGCTTGATCTTTTAATAAACCTGATTGGCAAAAAGAAGATTGAAATTTGGGACATAAATATTTCAGACATATTGGAGCAATATTTAGAATACTTAAATCTTCTAGAAGAAATGAATATGGAGATTTGCGCCGAATTTACGGTAATGGCAAGCAATTTAATTTACATAAAATCAAGAATGCTTTTGCCAACTTTGGCAGATGATGAAAAAGACCCTCGTGAAAACTTGCTCCACTCCTTGCAACAATACCAGCTTGCAAAAGAGGGAGCAAAGCTACTGCGTGAAAAATATGAAGATTCAAAAACATCTTTTACTAAAGAGGGGATATTAATTCCAGCGGCGGAGGCAGAGCCAAATGACGGCGAATTCAATTCCAATGTGATATCTTTGGCATATGAGCGTGTACTTGTTAAGAGCAAACGTCGATTGCCGCCACCAATTAACTCCTTTAGTGGAATTGTAGGGCGAGAGGTTTCAAATGTTTCGGATAAGATTGCAAGTATATTTAAAAACCTTAAACAATATGGGATGCTAAAGGTTGATCATCTATTTAAAAAAAGCAAATCAAGAAGTGATATAGTGGCAATTTTTTTGGCACTGCTTGAAATGTCTAAGGAGAATAAAATTCAAATTTCCTCTATAAATAATGACGATAGATTGGATGAGTGCGTGGTAGAAATGAAAAATCAGGAGGCGCTATGACAATAAAGGAAAAGGCAGGAGTTATAGAAGGCATACTTTTTACAGCTGGTGAGCCTGTTGAGGTTGAAAGTCTTATGCAAGGGTTACTTATATCCCCAGATGAGGTTAAAGAAACAATAAAATTTTTGCAAAATAGTTATTCTGCCGAAAATAGTGGTATAATAATAGTGGAGCTTGATGGTGCATACCAAATGGCAAGCAACCCACAATATGATGAGTTTGTGTGCGGGGTTTTGCAAAAAAAGAAAAAACCGAGTTTGACAAACGCAACTTTAGAAGTCCTATCTATTGTCGCCTATAATCAGCCTGTTACCAAGGGCTATGTGGAGCAGGTGCGTGGAGTAGAAAGCGGCAATATTGTTAATAATTTAGAGGAAAAAGGGTATCTGGAAGAATTGGGCAAGCTTGATGCACCGGGCAGACCCTCCATATATGGCACAACAAAGGAATTTTTAAGAGTTTTTGGGTTAAAATCTATAAATGATTTGCCAAAGGTTCAAATAAATGATGAGGACAACATCTCATTAGAAGGATTTGATAAAGTTGATTAAATATGTTCTTTTAGTGTTTTTAATATTTTTTTTATTACTTTATGCAAAGATAAAAATTTGCATAATATACGAAACTGAGTTAACCCTAACATTGCGTTATCTTTTTTTTAAGATTGACCTTCTAAAATTACAAAACTTAAAAAATCCTTTTGCTAAAAAGGAAAAGGCAGAAGATGAGGAAAAGGAAAAAGAAAAAAAGATAAAGAAGAAAAAGGAAATCAAAGAGATTTTAGATGAGATTAAAGGGATTATTAAAACCATTAAAGTTACACTGAAAAGCTTTGCAAAAGGTATAATTGTTGAAAAGATTTATTTGGATTTTTTGTATGGAACAGGGGATAATATGACAACGGGGATAAGCTATGGCGGTGTGATGTTTGCCGCAGGTGGAATTTATGATATGCTTAATTCCACTTTTAAGGTTAAAAAAGCCCATATTAACATAACACCTGTATTTAACCAAGAAATTATCAAAGGCAAATGCGATATTGTGATTTACACAAGGGCAACAAGCATTATATGGAGCGGAATTTTAGGTGGAATAACATTCTTATTTGAAAAACAAAAATTAAAAAATAAAGCATAAGTGGAGGAATAAAAATGGAAAAACCAATTAAAGGCATTATGGAAAACCTAAAAGATAGCTTGGAAAATTTGGTGGATGCTAATACAGTTGTTGGTGACCCCATTGTTACAAGCGATGGAACTACCATTATTCCAATATCTAAAATAACGGTGGGGTTTGCTTCTGCTGGCTCTGATAAAGATGGAACAGACAAAGCAAACACAACGGGCAGTTTATTTAGTGGAGGTAGTGGCGGTGGGGCAAGTGTTACACCTGTTGCATTTTTGGTTGTTGCTAATGGCAACACAAGGGTGCTTCCTATTACAAACCAAATTACTTCTATTGATAGGATTATTGATAGTGTGCCAGACGTAATTGATAAGGTTAACGGAATTGTTAAACAATACAAAAAATAAGAATACACAAGAATACCTACT
>CAZMCJ010000038.1:0-9491 GCA_964564795.1 uncultured Eubacteriales bacterium
CTACTTTGCAACATAGTAATTGATGGCAGACTAATACACAAAAATATTGAGGGTTCCGATTTAAAGGTTGAGGATGTTCTAAATAAAATACGCTCAAAAAATCTTAAACAAAATGATATTTTGCTATGCACTTACAACTCCAAAGAAAAGACCTATACCTATTATCTTGCAAACGAAAATTTAATACCCCACAACTTTTTTGATTAGTTGTGGGGATTTTTTATGTATTTTTATCGGTATTTTTAAATACCTTTAAGTTGCCTTGTTTTAGTCGTCTCTCCTCCAAAACCTCTGTTACCCTTTCAAGTGCTATCCCTTGCTCTGCCAGCATAACAAGTATGTGGAACATCAAATCGCACACTTCCTCCACCGTTTCGGCGTTGTTATTATTCTTGGCAGATATTATGGTTTCGGCACTTTCCTCCCCTAACTTTTTAAGGATTTTATCAAGTCCACTGTCAAAAAGGTAGCAGGTGTATGAGCCCTCAATCGGGTTGTTTTGTCGCTCCAAAATTATTTCATATAAGCCTTTTATTGTGTTATCCATCAATCTTCACCTCGTTAAAAAAGCAAGTTTTGCGCCCTGTGTGGCATGCTTTGCCGCCAATTTGTTCCACTATCACAAGCATTGTATCATCATCACAATCACCAATTATTTGCTTTACAATTTGGAAATTTCCCGACGTTTCGCCCTTGTTCCACAACTTATTACGACTTCGGGAGAAAAACCACGTTTTCCCTGTTTCAATCGTTAATTTAAGGGACTCTTTGTTCATGTATGCAAGCATTAGGACGTCCTTCGTCCCCTCCTCTTGCACTATAACCGGGATAAGCTCACCTTTTTTGAAAAAGTTATCCAAATTCATATTCTAACCTCAATATTTTTTTCTTTTAGGTATTTTTTAACCTCGTTAATCTCTAGTTCCTTAAAGTGAAAAAGCGATGCCGCCAGTGCCGCATCTGCACCCGTTTTTTCAAAAACCTCACTAAAATGTTCAATTTTACCGCACCCGCCAGATGCTATAACAGGGATATTAACTAAGTCGCAAATCTCCTTAATAATCCCCAAATCAAAGCCATTTCTCGTTCCGTCAGCGTCCATAGATGTTAGGAGGATTTCCCCCGCCCCTAATCTTTCCACATCTTTCGCCCATAAAAGTGCATCAATCCCTGTATCAATCCTACCACCGTTTATAAAAACGTTATACCTGCCACTTGGCATTTTTTTAACGTCAATGGCAACAACTACACACTGGCTACCAAACATTTTGGCTCCATTTGTTATGAGGGATTTGTCCCTTACTGCGGCAGAATTTATTGAAATTTTGTCCGCACCAGCCCGCAAAATACCCCTAATATCGTCCGTTGTTGCAATTCCGCCTCCAACCGTAAGAGGCATAAACACCTTTTCTGCACAGCGTGAAATCATCTTTACCATAGTTTTTTCTTTGTTGTGGGTTGCTGTTATGTCCAAAAAAACAATCTCGTCCGCACCCTGTTTTTCGTAGTAGGAGGCAATCTCCACAGGGTCGCCAACATCTATTAAGTCAACAAAATTAACCCCTTTAACTACACGTCCGTCCGTCACATCCAGGCAGGGTATTATTCTTTTTGCTAGCATTTGCTCACCTCTATCGCCTCTTTTAATGAAAGGGTTTTGCTGTAAATCGCCTTGCCCGCAATCACCCCATAAAGCTCCATTTTTTTAAGCTCCCTAATATCGTTTATGTCCTTAACTCCGCCACTTGCAATTATGTTGCATGAAACCCCATCCTTAAGTCTTGCAAGCTGGGAAAAATTTGGGGAGGAAAGTGTTCCGTCTCGCTCAATATCTGTAAAAATTATAGTTTGAACACCGATTTGAACCATTTCCTTTGCAAAATCTATATAGTTAATTTGCGATTTTTCAAGCCACCCCTCGGTGGATACAAAGCCATCTCGAGCATCAATACCAACCGCAATTTGTGCTCCATATTTTGCAACAGCCTCCATAACAAGGGGTTTATTTTTCATTGCAGCGCTACCAAGCACAACTCTGTTAACACCCATTTTTATTGCACTGTCCACATTTTCCATCGTCCTAATACCGCCGCCAAGTTCCATCTTTAGACCACTTTTTAGTATTTGTGATATGGAAAGATAGTTGTTTTGCCTGCCCTTTAGCGCACCGTCCAAGTCAACCACGTGTATCTCCTCTGCACCACATTCTTTAAAGGAGATCGCGGTTTCGTACGCCCCCTCCGCCACTTTATGTGTAGTTGCAAAGTCCCCCTTAAAAAGGCGCACGCAGTTGCCCTCTTTTAAATCTATTGCCGGTAAAATAATCATAAAATTCTCCCTGTTTTACAAATTTTTGCAAAGTTTTCAAGCATTTTTATGCCGACATCACTACTCTTTTCGGGGTGATACTGCATACCAAAAACATTATCCTTCTGAACAGCACCTGTAACCCCCACACCATAATCACAGTAGGCTATAAGGTTGCTTTTATCCTTTAATTTTGCGTGGTAGCTATGCACAAAGTAGACGTAACTACCCTCACAAACTCCATCAAACAAAGGGGATTCTGTGTGGAATTTAAGTTTATTCCATCCCATATGCGGAATTTTTAGTGTTGTTTCAATTTTATCAACACTACCCCCAATTAGAGAAAGCCCCTCGGTATTCCCCCCCTCGCTCCCACTGTCAAAAAGAAGCTGCATACCAAGGCAAATTCCCAGCAAATTTTTCCCACTTTTTGCTTCACTTTTTATTATTTCATCAAGCCCGTTCATCTTAAGATTTTGCATTGCATCCCCGAATGCGCCAACGCCGGGTAGGATAATACCACTTGCGTTTCTAATATCTTTTTCATCCTTTGTGATAACCGTATCCACCCCAAAGCTTTTGAATGCCTTGCTAACGTTAAACAGATTGCCTGAGTTGTAATCAATAATTGCAATCACTTATAAAACTCCCTTTGCAGATAAAATTTTTCCATCCTCATTCTTTTTAACTCCATCCTTTAGTGCGCGCGCCAATGCCTTATACATCGCCTCCACAATGTGGTGAGCATTTTTGCCATACATTGTTTTTGCGTGGAGGGTAATACCCGCATTAACACTAAACGCTCTAAAAAATTCCTCTGTCATTTGGGTATCGTATTCGTTAATCATAGGAGCCGTCATAATTTCGTCATAAACAAGGAAAGGTCTTCCACTAATATCAAGGCTAACGAACGCCAACGCCTCGTCCATCGGAACATAAGCGGTACCAAAGCGGTTTATGCCACCTTTATCCCCCAGTGCATCACAAAATGCCTTTCCCAAAACAATGCCAACGTCCTCAATCACGTGGTGGCAGTCAACATAAATATCACCAATTGCATCAACCTCCAAATCAAACCCACCGTGCACCGCAAAGGAGTTTAGCATATGGTCAAAAAATCCAATCCCGGTGTTGATATTCGTGTTTCCACTGCCATAAACCTCCAGAGATAGTGTGATTTTTGTTTCCTTTGTTTCTCTTTTAATCGTTGTCATAGTTAGCCCCTTCCTAAACCACAAGTAAGTTCTTAAGGATTTGTGCAACTTCCAAAACTTGCTTTTCTGTTCCGATTGAAATTCTTAAGTAGCCATTATTAAAGTTTCTTATTATAATATCCGCCTCTTTTAGCTTTGTATCAATTTGATCATAAATATCACATTTTATGAATAAAAAGTTCGTGCCACTCTTGAAAAGTCGCAAATCATATTTTGTTTTTTCCTTAATTTCCTTTAGGTGGTTGTATAAAATTTTCCTGTTTTCAATTATATCAATAACACTTTTGCGTATCTCGTTAGGGTAGGAAAACGCAACCTCTCCCGCAATTTGCGTTAGCACGCTCACGTTGTATGGCGACTTAACTTTTTTAATTATATCAATTAACTCTTTGTTTGCAATTGCAAAACCAAGCCTTATCCCAGCCATAGAAAGTGCCTTTGATGCTGTTTTTAAAACTATTAGATTTTCGTACTTATCTACTAAATCAAGCACGCTCTCGCTCCAAAAATCCATATATGCTTCGTCAACGATTACAAGGGAATTAACGCACTCCAAAACTTCAATAACCTCGCTACGTTTTAATCCTATACCCGTTGGATTACAAGGGTTTGAGAACATAATAACCTTTGCGTCGCTCTCCTTTGCCCCCTCAATAATCATCTGTGAGGTAAGAATCATATCCTCCCCTTTTTTGATTTCTTTAACCTTGCACCCTTTAATTTCGCCGTAGAATTTATACATAGAAAAATCTGGTGAGAAGCACAAAAGAGTATCTTCAATTTCCAAAAATGCACTTGTGATAACGGAGATTAATTCGTCCGAGCCATTTCCCGCAACAATTTTTTGCGACTCAATATTCATTACACTTCCATATTTTTCGCACACCTTTTTCGCCATTGGGTCGGGGTATACGTTCAAGCTATTTTCAAGTATCGCTTTCGAGATTTCCTCCCTAATTTTTTTATCAATTGGGTAGCAGCTTTCATTTGCATCAAGCTTAACCTTATAAATATCCTCGTTTGGTTGGTATGCTTCTAGCGTGTTTATTCTTTTATTTGCATATTTATTCATAATTATCCATCCAATCTTGTTGCAATTGAGTTTGCATGGGCATAAAGCCCCTCACTGTTTGCAATAGCAATTATTTTATTTGCTTTAAGTGTTAATTCTTCATTTGTGTAGTAAAGGTAGCTACTTTTTTTAATAAAGCTGTCCACCGATAGCGGGGAGAAAAAACGTGCTGTTCCGTTGGTTGGCAAAACGTGGTTTGTGCCTGCAAAATAGTCGCCAAGCGGCTCCGGAGTTGAGTGTCCTAGGAAAATACTCCCCGCATTTGTAACCTGTTCAAGGTAATTAAATGGGTTATCCACCATAATCTCCAAATGCTCTGGTGCAACTTTGTTGGAAAATTCAATCCCTTTATCAATTGTTTTGCACATTATAATGCCACCAAAGTTGCTTAATGATTTTTTAATAATTTCACTTCTTTGCTGAGTTTCTGTTTGCTTTTCAAGCTCAAGCTGAACATTTTTTGCCAACGCTTCGCTATTTGTTATCAAAAGTGCAGAGGCAAGAGGGTCGTGCTCACACTGGCTTAGCATATCCGCTGCCACATACTTTGGGTTGGCGCTATCGTCCGCCACAATCAAAATTTCGCTCGGCCCTGCAATCATATCAATATCCACAGTGCCATAAAGAAGGCGCTTTGCTGTTGCCACAAAAATATTGCCCGGTCCCACAATTTTATCCACTGCTTCTATTGTTTGGGTACCATATGCAAGAGCTGCCACACCATGCGCGCCACCAATTTTTAGAATTTTGCCCACCCCCGCAATTTTTGCAGCAATCAAAATGTTGTCGCTCACCTTGCCCTCTTTATTCGGGGGGGTTATCATAACAATCTCCCTAACGCCCCCAACCTTAGCGGGGATAACATTCATAAGAACAGTTGATGGGTAAGAGGCTGTGCCCCCCGGAACGTAAACGCCGACGCGATTTAGGGGCATCACACGTTGCCCAATCACAACACCGTTCTCCTTCTTTATTACGTATCCCTCTTTAACCTGCTTTTTGTGGTAGAGTTCAATATTCTTCGCCGCTTCTTCAAGTGCCTCAATCAGCTCCTTATCACCATTTGCGAATGCTTTGTCTATCTCTGCTTGGGTTACGCAAAAATCTGTTAGCTGGGCCTTATCAAACTCCTTCGAGTAGGCAATAAGTGCGCTATCCCCCTCTTTTTCTACCCTTTCCAAAATGCTCTCCACACTTTTGACAATCTCTTTATCCACCCCAACATTCCGCTTTTTAAGGAGGGCAATTATTTCGCTTTCGTTATCTATATCATATGTTTTTATCATCTATATCCCTCTTTTCATTCCCTCAATCAGCTCGTCAATACCCTCTTTTTTAAGCTTCATAGAGGCAATATTAACAATCAAACGTGCAGAAATTTGTGCAATTTCCTCAAGCACTTCTAGCCCGTTTTCCTTTAATGTTGACCCCGTTTCCACGATATCCACAATCGCATCGGACAAGCCAACGATAGGCGCAAGCTCCACCGACCCTTCGATTTTTATTATCTCAACATCAATGCCCTTGCTTCCAAAGTATTCCGTTGAAACATTTGGATATTTTGTTGCAATTTTAATCTTTTTGTACCCGCTGTAAATATCCTTTTCCTTTATACCTGCAACGCAGAATCTGCATTTACCCGCCTTAAGGTCTAGCACCTCATAAAATGCTCCGCCATTTTCCATAATCGTGTCCTTGCCAACAATGCCAACATCACACACGCCATGCTCCACATATGTTAAAACATCCGCTGCCTTTGCAAGCACAACTTCGTATTTGCCCCCTTCAAGGGTAAAAATTAACTTTCTTCCCTTTTGGATAAGCGTGTCAACATCTATGCCCATCTTGCCAAAAATCTCTATCGTCTTTTTCTCCAGCCTACCTTTGGTTATGGCTATCCTTATTGCACTAACGCTCTTTTTTGTGGATAAAATGCTATTTACCGATATCGCAAAGCCCGTCGCCGGCATTTCCTTGCCAAAATTTTGGGATAGTTTGTCATAACGTCCACCCGCCAGGCAATTCTCCCCCGATCCATCAAGGTATCCCCTAAAGATTAATCCGGTATAATAACCAATGTGGTGAACCATTCCTAAATCAATCGCCAAATAGTTGCCAAAACCCAGCTCTGTTAGCTTTTCAACTAAAGTTTCAAGCTCCTTTAGTATTTTTTTTGCACCATCATTTGGGGCAATTTCATATGCTTCTTTTAAAACTGTAGCACTACCAAAAAGACGTGGTAGCTTTTTTAGTGCCACAGTCGCCTTTGAGGTGCATTCCAGCTCCTCCACCATTTTATCAAGCCCCGCAAAGTTTTTCTTCTCTATTGCAAGGCGAATACCCTCCACCGCCATATTATCAAGGGGGATATCCTTTATAATTTCCTTAAAGAATTCAATATGTCCCAGCTCAATCTTAAAGCTTTCTCCCACTGCGTTTTGCATAGCGGAAATTGCGGTTATCAAAACCTCAATATCACCCTCATACTCCTTAAGCCCAATAAGCTCTACACCACATTGGCTGACTTCATCCAGCTTGCCATTTAAATAATCGTTAGAGCGAAAAACGTTTTGGCTATAATAAAGCCTAATCGGCATTTTGGCATTTGCAAGCTTTGTTGCCACCACGCGAGAGATTGGGGTGGTCATATCGTGTCGCAATGCAAGGGTGCGTCCCTTGCTGTCAAAAAGCTTATACATATCTTCGTTTGGAACATAGCTTTCGTTCAAGTTGAAAACATCAAAGAACTCCATAGTTGGGGTGATTATTTCGTTGTATCCCCTACTTTCAAAAATGCTAACAAGGGAGTTCTCCACAGCTCTTTTGCGCTTCACTTCGTCAAATATGTAGTCGCTCATTCCGTTTGGTATATATTTTGATAATTTTTTCATATTTTTTCTCTTTTCACTTTAGTGTAGTAACGTATTATCATAATACCACATCACTCTAGAAAAATCAACCTTAAAATAAACTTATTTGGGATGTTTTGTGCATTCCGTTAAGCACACCGTTGCGCTCCATAATTTCTATGATGCTTTTTGATAGCTTGCACCGTATGCGCAAGTCTTCCACAGTGTCAAATTCGCCGTTTTTACGCTCCTCCACAATACCCTTTGCAGCATTAACACCTAAGCCAGCTAAAGAGGAAAGTGGTGGCAAAATGCCATCTTCCGTTATTAGGAAGTTCACCTCGTGTGACTTATATAAGTCAATAGGGCAGAATTTAAAACCCCTTTTGTAGAACTCGTAGCACACCTCTAGTATCATAACCATATTTTTTTCCTTGTTGGTCGCCATTAGGTTGCTCTCAATCTCCTTAATTTTCGCCCTTACCCTGTCCACACCGTTTATCATAAACTCTGCATCAAAATCATCAGCACGGATAGAAAAATAAGCGCAGTAGAACTCAAGTGGATGATGCACCTTGCAATATGCAATCCTAAATGCCATTGTAACGTATGCAACAGCGTGGGCTTTTGGGAACATATATTTTATGGTTTTACACGATTTTATGTACCAATCAGGCACGTTGTTTTCCTTCATAATTTTTTCCCATTCCTCTGTTAGCCCCTTACCCTTACGCACACTTTCCATAATAGTAAATGCGATTTTGCTTGGCACTCCTTTGGATATAAGATAAATCATAATATCATCACGTGTGCAAATTACTTGTGATAGATTTGCAACACCCGCTTTAACAAGATCTTGTGCATTATTTATCCACACGTCGGTTCCGTGGGAAAGACCGGATATGTTAACAAGCTCGATAAAGGTAGTTGGCTTCGTTTCCTCTAGCATTTGTCTTACAAAACGGGTGCCAAACTCGGGGATTGCAAGGGAGCCAACGGTGGATGTTATGTCATCAGGCTCAATTCCAAGTGCCTTTGTGGAGGTAAAAATGCTCATTGTTTCCTTGTCATCAAGGGGTATTGTACGTGCATCCATTCCTTCAATCAAGTCCTCAAGCATTCTTATAACAGTGGGGTCGTCATGCCCTAGTATATCAAGCTTTAAAAGGTTTCTATCAATAGAATGATAATCAAAATGGGTTGTTATAATATCGCTTTCTCCATCGTCCGCAGGACGCTGAATAGGGCAAAAATCAAAAATTTCTTTGTGCTTTGGCACAACAATAATACCACCTGGGTGCTGACCCGTTGTTCTCTTTACTCCTGTGCATCCTTTTGTCAGTCGGTCCTCCTCTGCCTTTGGTACAACTCGCTCCCTCTCATCCAGGTATTTTTTAACATATCCATATGCTGTTTTTTCCGCTATTGTGCCTATTGTTCCCGCCTTAAAAATATTCTCGTGACCAAAAATTTCCCCTGTGTAATAGTGCGCTTTAGCCTGATATTCGCCCGAGAAGTTAAGGTCAATGTCAGGCTCTTTATCCCCATCAAATCCCAAAAAGGTTTCAAAGGGAATGTCAAAACCGTCCTTAATAAGCATTTTGCCACAAACAGGGCACTCCTTATCCTCCATATCCGCACCCGTTTTATACTTTGACGGAATATCAAAATCACTATACTTGCACTCGCCACATACGTAATGCGGTTGAAGAGAGTTAACCTCTGTAATTCCTGATAAAAACGCAACAAAGGATGACCCAACCGAGCCACGTGAGCCAACCAAATAACCATCGCTGATTGATTTTTGAACAAGCTTTTGCGCAATCATATACATAACTGCAAAACCGTTTCCGATGATTGATTTAAGCTCCTTATCCATTCGCTCTTCAACAATTTGTGGTAGCTTTTCTCCATATATCTTGTGCGCTCTTTCGCGCGATAGACGCTCCAAATCTTCTTTTGCATTTTCCATTTCGGGTGGGCATTTTTCATCTGAAATTGGCTTTACTTCCTCGCACATATCCGCAATCAAATTTGTGTTTGTAACAA
>CAZMCJ010000039.1:0-6045 GCA_964564795.1 uncultured Eubacteriales bacterium
AAATATATGGCAGGGTGCGGTGTTGCATCGCGAAGAAAATGTGAGGAAATGATTAGTGAGGGCAGAGTTACCGTAAATGGTATCACTGCCCAAATTGGCGATAGTGTGGATCCTGGGGTGGACAAGGTTGTACTTGATGGTGGCTCACGTATTTCAAAGTCAAAGGAGGAGAAGATTTACCTTGTTCTCAACAAGCCAAAGGGCTATATCACAGCGGCGAGCGACGATAGGGGCAGGCAAACAGTTATGGAGTTAGTTAAGGATGTTGGCAAGCGTGTTTATCCTGTCGGACGTCTTGACTTTAACTCTGAAGGTGTTATTTTTCTAACTAACGATGGCGATTTTTCCTATGCTCTAACCCACCCAAAACATCAAATAGAAAAAGGGTACGAGGTTACTGTTTCGGGAACAATTACTCAAAGTCAAGTGGACAAGCTGTCTAAGCCATTTGATTTGGATGGTTATAAAACAAGGGGTGCAAATGTTTCCATAATTTTGGCTCAAGAAAACAAGACGGTTTTATATGTTGGAATTACTGAGGGGCGAAATCGACAAGTTAGAAAAATGTGCGAAAGTATGGGGCTTTTGGTAAGACGTCTAAGACGGGTTTGCGTTGGAAATGTTAAACTAGGCGATTTGCAGTTGGGCAAATATAGGCACCTTACGAAAGCCGAAGTGGCAGAATTGCTAGGCGAAAAACAAATATAGACAAAAAAACTATAATAATTGTTACAGTGAACAAAAAAATAATGTAAAAAATTGTTGTTAATAATGTGTGAATTGTGATATAATTATCAAGATAGGGAATTTTTTGGGTTCTCTATGTAAAAATTGTGAAAAATAAATATTTTTATTTTTTAATAAATGATTTGGAGGTAGTGCAAATGAATGCAGAGAAGAAGCTTAGCGAACTAAAGAAGCGTCAAAATGAAATTGTTCAAGGAAATGCTGATTTAATAGCAAAGCAACAAAAAGATGGAAAATTGACTGCAAGAGACAGACTTGCAAACTTGTTTGATGAAGGCACCTTTATTGAAATTGGCGCGTTTGTTAACCAAAGACCAACTGAGTTTGGTGCAGCTGTTGATGCAAAAGCAGAGGGAGTTGTGACAGGTTATGGTGCCGTTGACGGCAGGCTTACTTATGCCTATGCTCAAGATGTTACTGTTTTGGGTGGTGCAATCTCCGAGATGCACAGCGCAAAAATCGTTAAGATTATTGATATGGCAATTAAGATGGGTGCACCCGTTGTAAGCCTTTTGGAATCTAACGGTGCAAGGCTGTTAGAGGGCGTTGATTCTCTTGCCGGATATGGAAAAATTGCGGCGGTTATGGCTAAGGCATCTGGCGTTATCCCACAAATTGCAGTTGTTTGCGGTCTATGTTCTGGCGGTAATGCACTAGTTGCAGCAACTGCTGATTTTGTTGTTATGACAAAGAAGGCGGAGCTTTTCCTAAACGCTCCTATTGTTATCAAAAATGCAATTGGTGACAAGGCTGATGACATTGGAACTGCTAAAGCAAGCGCAGAAAACGGAAATGCACACTTTGTTGTAGAGGACGACAGCGCTGCTATTGCGTGCGCTAAGGAGCTTTTGTTCTTCCTTCCTTCCAACAACTTGGAGATTTCTCCTGTGGTTGAAACAAGTGACGATATTAACAGATTTAACGATGAGCTAAACAATGTTGTTACAGACGAAAACACAAACATTAGAACAATTATCACAACAATTGTTGATGACGGCGCATTTTGCGAAGTTCAAAGTGAGTTTGCTAAGACAATCATCACTGGATTTGCTCGTATGGGTGGAGAAAGCGTTGCTATTATTGCAAATAATGGCGAGCTTTGTTACAACTGCTCTACAAAGGCAGCTCGTTTTATTAATCTTTGTGATAGCTTTAACATCCCGGTTATTACATTAACTGATGTTGATGGCTACAAAATTACAGCGTGCCAAGAGAAAAAAGGCAATATACGTGCAATTGCAAGACTTATGGGTGCTTATGCGAGCGCAACTTGCCCTAAGATTAATGTTATTGTTAAAAATGCTTTTGGAAGCGCTTATGCAGTTATGGGAACAGACAGCGATGTTACATTTGCTTACCCAACAGCAACAATTGGCGTTATGAAGCCTGATGCAGCTGTTACAATCCTTATGAGCGATAAGCTTAAAGGCGAAAAGGACCCAGCGGCAAAAAGAGCTGAACTTGAAGCAGAATATAAAGATGTTCTTTGTGCTCCTTATGAGGCGGCAAAGAGAGGCTATGTTGATGATGTGATTGAGCCTGCAAGCACTCGTGTTAGAGTAATGGCATCACTTATGATGTTGCAAAGCAAGCGTGTAACAAATCCATCAAAAAAGCACACTAATATGCCACTATAAGAAAGGGGTGTTCTAAATTATGATGGAAGCATTACAAATAGGCTTACCAGTTACCTTCTTAGGTATGGGCATCGTTTTCTGCGTGCTTATAATTCTTTGGGGTATTTTGGAACTATTTAGGATATTCTTTTACGAAATGCCACTTAAAAAAGCTAAAGAGGCTAAAGAGTTAGCGTCTTCTGGATCTACATCTGTTTCAGATGCACCAGTTGAGGCATTACCAACATTGGTTGTTCCACAAGAAGATGGCTTCGAGATTATTGCGGTTTTAACTGCAGCAATCGCAGCATCTATGGGAACAAGTGAAAGCGGATTTGCAATAAAATCCTTTAAAAAAGTTTCAAATACAAACCCAGCATGGGGTATGGCGTCAATCAGAGAACAATTAGATAATACATTATAAAAATTAGGAGGTAATTGAAATGAGAAAATTTTTAATAAACGTTAATGGCAATTCTTACGAAGTAGATGTTGAGGAAATTAAGGGCGGAGCAACACCAGTTATGATGGCAGCTCCAAAGGCAGCACCAGTTGCAGCGGCACCAGTAGCAGCACCAGTTGCGGCACCAGTAGCAGCACCAGTAGCGGCACCAGCAGGTGGCGAGACTGTAACTTCTCCGATGCCAGGTAATATCTGGAAGGTTAACTGCAAGGTTGGCGACACAGTTACTGAGGGCCAAGCTGTTATCGTTCTAGAGGCTATGAAAATGGAAAACGATATTGTTGCACCAATAGCAGGCAAGATTGTTGGTATAAGCGTTGCTCAAGGCGCAACGGTTGAGAGCGGCGATGTTCTTTTCGTGGTAGCGTAGTAGAAAAATCAAAATTAAGGCAAGGAGGTAAACTATATGGACGCAGTCATTTCTTTTTTATTAAATACGGGCTTTTCTTCACTAACAACAGGTTCTGTGATAATGCTTATAGTTTCCTTTGTCCTACTTTATCTAGCAATTTACAGAGGGTATGAGCCCCTGCTTCTATTACCTATAGCTTTTGGTATGCTTCTTGCAAACCTGCCAAACACAGGTATGATTCATATGGACTGGTTTTTAGGTAAGGAATTAGATATTGTAAAAATTGTGACAAAGGGTGGTCTTTTAGACCTTTTATATCTGGGAGTAAAGTTGGGTATTTACCCACCACTTATATTCCTTGGAATTGGTGCGATGACAGACTTTGGTCCGCTTATTGCAAACCCTAAGAGCATAATGCTTGGTGGTGCGGCACAGCTTGGTGTTTTCACTGCTTTTATTGGCGCTCTTATGTTAGGCTTTAATGTTAACGAAGCTTCTTCTATCGGTATTATTGGTGGAGCAGACGGTCCAACAGCTATCTTCGTTACAAAAACTTTGGCACCGGCACTATTGCCGGCCATTGCGGTTGCAGCGTATTCTTATATGGCGTTGGTTCCTATTATTCAACCGCCAATTATGAAACTTCTTACAACCAAAAAGGAAAGAAACGTCATAATGGATCAGCTTCGTCCGGTTACAAAGGTGGAAAAAGTTCTTTTCCCAATTGTTGTTACTGTTATTGTTGGGCTTATCCTTCCTGATGCAGCATCCCTGGTTGGACTTCTTATGTTGGGCAACCTATTTAAAGAGTCGGGCTGTTGTGATAGACTTTCCAAAACAGCACAAAATGAGCTTATTAATATTGTTACCATCTTCCTAGGAGTTACAGTTGGTGCAACTGCAAACGCTGAAAACTTTCTAAAGAAGGAAACACTATTAATTATTCTTTTAGGACTAATTGCCTTTGCATTTAGTACCGCAGGCGGAGTTCTTTTTGGCAAGCTAATGTGCTTCTTTACAAAGGGCAAAATCAACCCACTTATCGGTAGTGCAGGCGTTTCTGCTGTTCCAATGGCAGCACGTGTTTCACAAGTTGTGGGTCAAAAAGAAAATCCAAAGAACTTCCTTCTAATGAATGCGATGGGACCAAACGTTGCGGGAGTTATCGGAAGTGCTGTTGCGGCGGGCGTGTTCTTGTCGCTATATGCTAAGTAAAAATATTTTAAAAGGGAGGTAAACACTATGAATAACAAACCGGTAAAAATTACAGAAACTATACTTCGTGATGCACATCAATCACTTGTTGCAACAAGAATGACAACTGATGATATGCTTCCCATTATAGAACAATTAGATGAAATTGGTTATCATTCTTTAGAGGCATGGGGAGGAGCAACCTTTGATTCCTGCCTACGTTTTTTGAATGAAGATCCATGGGAGAGACTTAGAAAGATTAAGGCTAAAGCAAAGAAAACTCCAATCCAAATGCTATTTAGAGGACAAAACATCTTGGGTTACCGTCACTATGCTGATGATGTTGTTGATTACTTTGTTCAAAAATCACTTGCTAACGGTGTAGACATCATTAGAATTTTTGATGCTCTTAACGATACTAGAAACCTTGAAACTGCTATTAAATCCACAATTAAGGAAGGTGGCCACGTTCAAGCGGCTATCTCATACACAACTAGCCCTGTTCACTCGCTTGAGCTTTTCCTAAAGCAAGCTAAGCAGCTTGAGGAAATGGGTGCAAATTCTATTTGTATCAAGGACATGGCAGGTCTTCTTCTTCCTTACAGTGCATACGATTTTGTTAAGGCTATGAAGGAAACAGTTAAAATACCAATCCAGCTTCACACTCACTATACTTCTGGTATTGCATCCATGATGTATATGAAGGCTATTGATGCGGGCGTTGATGTTATTGACTGTGCGCTTTCTCCGTTTGCTATGGGTACAGCGCAACCGGCAACAGAGGTTATGGTTGCGACACTTCAAGGAACAGCTAGGGATACTGGCCTTGACCTTGCAAAAATTAATGAGTGCAGCAAGCACTTTGCTCCAATTAGAGAGAAATTCATCGAGAGCGGCGAGCTTTCTACAAAGGCTATGAGCGTTGACGTTAACTGCCTATTGTATCAATTGCCGGGCGGAATGCTTTCTAACCTTGTTTCTCAGCTTAAACAAGCTGGCAAGGAAGATAAGTACAACGATGTTCTTTTGGAAATTCCAAGAGTTAGAAAAGAAGCTGGCTTCCCGCCACTTGTTACTCCAACATCTCAAATTGTTGGTACTCAAGCGGTTCTTAACGTTATCTTTGGTGAGAGATACAAGATGATTTCTAAAGAGTTTAAGGCTATGGTTAGGGGCGAATACGGCACAACTCCAGCTCCGATTGACCCAGCTTTCAGAAAGAGAATCATTGGCGACGATACACCAATCGATTGCAGACCGGCTGACCTAATTCCAAACGAGCTTGAGACTCTAAGGGCTGAGTGTGCAGAGTGGATTGAACAAGATGAGGACGTGTTGTCCTATGCACTGTTCAACCAAGTTGCAACTAAGTTCTTTGAATACAGAAGAGCTGAAAAGTATAAAATAGATGCAGAACATGTTGATATGAAAAACAAGGTTCACTCAGTTTAATACTAAATTATTAAAGGGCACAACATATTTTTATGTTGTGCCCTTTGTTTTTAATGTTAGGCAACCTACTCCGCTTACAACCATATTAACAGAACAATTTTTGATGTATGCCGCGAAAAGATGATTGTTGACATTTTATCTTATTTTTTGTATAATACTATAAGAAATAAATATAATTTTGCGATATGAGGGAAAGAAAAAAAGCGGTTAATATTGTAGAG
>CAZMCJ010000039.1:6055-9332 GCA_964564795.1 uncultured Eubacteriales bacterium
ACCTGTTGGGTGAAAGGGTTTAGTTAATACTTTTGGGCTAATTCCCCAGCAACAGCTAAAAGCTGCGTATTCCTTGCGTTAAAAGGGCTTTAAGTGGCACAGAAATGTGCAATTAGGGTGGTACCACGGAAATGTTATGCTTTTCGTCCCTTACCAGGGGCGAAGGGTTTTTTTTATGCAAAAAAATAAATTATTATAGAGGAGTAATATTATGCAACAACTAGGACTAAATGAAATTAGAGAGAAATTTTTAAACTTTTTTGAAAGCAAGCAACACCTTAGAATGGATAGCTTTCCGCTAATCCCACAAAATGATAAATCTTTGCTGCTTATAAACTCTGGTATGGCACCACTAAAGCCATACTTTACAGGGGAGCAAGTGCCACCAAACGTGCGTGTTACAACATGCCAAAAGTGCATAAGGACACCAGACATTGAAAGAGTTGGCAAGACTGCTCGCCACGGAACATTCTTTGAAATGCTTGGTAATTTTTCGTTTGGTGATTACTTTAAGAACGAAATCATTCCTTGGAGCTGGGAGTTTTGCACAGAAGTAATGCAAATGCCGGCTGATAAGCTATGGGTTACTGTTTACCTTGATGACGATGAGGCATTGGCAATTTGGCGCGACAAGGTGGGTGTGCCTGCTGAGCGCATTGTTAAAATGGGCAAAGAGGATAACTTCTGGGAGATTGGTCAAGGACCTTGTGGACCTTGCTCCGAAATTTACTTTGACAGAGGTGTGGAGAATGCTTGCAGCCCAGACTGCGTTATAGGGTGCGATTGCGACCGCTATGTTGAATTTTGGAACCTTGTGTTCACACAATTTTACAACGATGGAAAGAATAACTACACACCTCTAAAGCAAAAAAACATTGACACAGGAATGGGTCTTGAGCGTCTTGCGTGCATTATGCAAGGTGTTGGCAACCTTTTTGAGGTTGATACAATAAAAAACATTATGAATAAAGTGTGCGAGATGGCAAATGTTGAGTATAAAGCAAGTGAAAAAACAGACGTTTCGTTGCGTGTTATAACTGACCACGTTAGAAGTACTGTTTTTATGGTATGCGATGGAGTGTTGCCATCAAATGAGGGCAGAGGATACGTTCTTCGCAAGCTGCTTCGCAGGGCAGCACGTCATGGAAAGCTTCTTGGCATAAAGGGTAGCTTCCTAAGTGAGCTGTGCAACACCGTTATAGAGGAGAGCAAAGGTGCATACCCAGAGCTTTTTGATCGTAGGGACTACATCAAAAAGGTTATCTCAATCGAGGAGGAGAAGTTTGCGCTTACAATTGATAGTGGCCTTACAATCCTAAATGATTATATTAAAGAAAGCAGTGAAGTTTTGGATGGTGCAAAAGCATTCAAACTTTACGACACATATGGTTTCCCACTTGATTTAACGTTGGAAATTGCAGCGGAGTCTGGATTAAAAGTAGACGAAAAAGAATTTATGCACCATATGGAGGAGCAAAAAAACAACTCCAGAAAAGCAAGGGAGAGCCAAAGTGAAGTGAGCTGGAGCGAAAACTCCAACATTGACTTGTCATCTTTTGATAAGACGGAGTTTGTTGGGTACACTTTGAATGAGTGTGAAACAGAAATTTTGGCGCTGATTGCAAACGATGAAAGCGCAGTACAATGCAACGATGGCGAAAAAGTGGCAGTTATCCTAAAACAAACACCTTTCTATGGCGAGGGTGGGGGTCAAATTGGAGATAAGGGCGAAATTATTGCAAAAGATGGCAAGATTATCATATCCACAACAACCAAAACACCGGAGGGGATCTTTATCCACAGTGGAAACGTTATTGGAACTGTTAAGGCTGGTGAAAAGATTTCCGCAAAAATTGATGTTAAAAATAGGGCGGATATTATGCGCAACCACAGTGCAACCCACCTTTTGCAAAAGGCATTACGTACCGTTTTGGGTACTCATGCAGAGCAAGCGGGTTCATATGTTACACCAAAAATACTAAGGTTTGATTTTACCCATTTTGCAGCTATGACAAAAGAGGAGCTTGCGCAAGTTGAAAATATTGTAAATGAATCGATATTATCCGCATATTGCGTAAATATTGCGGAGATGACAATAAAAGAGGCAAAAGAAAAGGGAGCAATGGCGCTGTTTGGCGAGAAGTATGGATCAACTGTTAGGGTGGTTGAGATGGGGGATTTCTCCGTTGAGTTATGCGGCGGAACCCATATTTCTAACACTGCTCAAATTGGTCTATTCAAGATAATTTCGGAGGCATCAGTTGGTGCGGGTGTTAGACGTATCGAGGCAACAACGGGTAGAGGGGTAATGGAATTACTAAATAATGCAGAAAAAACACTTGAAAATGCGGCAACTGCGCTAAAGGCAATAAACACTTTAGAGCTTGTTAACCGTTGCAACAGTATTATGGCGGAGATTAAGGACAAAAATGCAGAGATTGAGGAGCTAAACCAAAAAATAGCCGACTCTAGGATTGATGGTATGTTTGAGGACATGAAAAACGTTAACGGCGTCAATATTTTGTCTGCAACATTTAGCGGTACAAAGCCTGATACCATAAGGGCTATTGGTGATAAAATTAGGGAAAAAGCACCTAAGGCGGTTGCAATTATTGTTGGAACATTTGAGGGTAAGAGCAATATGTTATGCGTTTGTGGTGACAAGGCGATTGAGATGGGCGCACACGCAGGCAAAATTGTAAAAGAAGTTAGTGCAATTGCCGGAGGTAACGGCGGTGGCAAGGCAACAAGTGCTATGGCGGGCATTGGTGATCAAACAAAGATTGACGAGGCTGTTTTGCAGCTTGAAGCAATCGTAGCTAAATATATTAAATAAGGAGGGTGAGTTATGTGCTTATTCTGTAAAATTATAAGTGGTGAAATTCCATCAAAAAAGGTGTATGAAGATGAATTTGTGTACGCTTTTTACGATATTGACCCAAAGGCACCAGTGCATTTTTTGGTGGTGCCAAAGGAGCATATTGAAAGTGCAGATGATATTAATGATAGCAATGGGGTAGTTGTTGCAAAGATATTTGAGGCGGTTGCAAAAATTGCAAAAGAACTTGAGTTGGTTAATGGTTATAGGATTGTAAATAACTGCAAATCGGATGGTGGGCAAACTGTTAACCACCTTCACTTCCACGTTTTGGGTGGGCGTTTGCTTGCGTGGCCTCCGGGCTAAAATTTACAAATTATTCACTCAAATAACGTGGTAATGTTGTAAAATAGAGAAAAGGTTTAGGAGAAATGCTGTGTTTGGTTATGTCACCCCAAC
>CAZMCJ010000040.1:0-9277 GCA_964564795.1 uncultured Eubacteriales bacterium
TTAAATTTTTTTCCACCTTGTTTGAGCCATTAAGGCGAGATTGGAAAAAAATTAGGGAATATGATTGTAAAGCTAGCCACTTTAATTTGCGGGGCGTTTAGACCAAACAAATTCCCCACCCCAAAGCCAAAATGTTTTTCTTTTGATTCGTTTTCTTTTAACAAGAAAAGAAAATGAATGAGAAAACATAAGGTTGAGGGGAGCACCCAATCCTCGGGAGGTGGCACCAGTTTGCGGCGTGGAAATCTTGCGGTTGGGGGAGTAGATAAGGCGTGATAGCGTGGGGATTTTGTGGTGGGGGGAGTAGATTGGATGTGTCGGCAGTCGCCGGTGGATTTTACTATGTTGAATTAGCCACGCAAAAAAGAACAAAGGATATTGGAATAGTGAGCGGTAATGTATTGCAAAATGTAATTTTGTGATACATTAAATTTTTTTCCACCTTGTTTGAGCCATTAAGGCGAGATTGGAAAAAAATTAGTGAGGTTAAAGTGAAAGCATAAATCCTAACTTTGCGGGGCGTTTAGACTAAGCATATTCCTCCTCACAAAGCCAAAATGTTTTTCTTTTGGTTAGTTTTCTTTTAACAAGAAAAGAAAATGAATGAGAAAACACAATATGTGGTTGATGCACAATCGTCGGGTGGTTCCACTAGCTTGTGGGGTAGAAAATCCTACGACGGTGGTGCCAGTTGTCGGTGTGTAAATCTTGCTGGGTGGTACCAGTCGGCATGGTGGAAAATCTCGGTCGGTGGTGTGATTTGGGAGGTTGGAAACCTTGCGGCGTGGGTGATAGTTAGCGTGAGAAAATCTAGGGAGAGGGTGGAGCAAATAGGGTGTGCCACAGGCTGAATTCTCGGGAGGTTCGGTGACAATTTGCGTGGCGAAATTCTCGTGAGGTTCTGTGACAATCTGCGTGGCGCAATTTTCGGCAGGTTCGGTGGCAATTTGCGTTGCGCAATTTTCGGGAGGTTCTGTGACAATTTGCGTGGAGGAATTTTCGGGAGGTGGGGTGGCAATTTGCGTGGCGGAAATCTTGTGGCGGTGTGAAAGCCTTGCGGAGTATAAATCTCGGGGGCGGAGTGAAAGCCTCACATAATCGCAACAAGTATGAGTGGTGGCAAGCAAACGCAAAAAAGTGGGAGCCGAAGCCCCCACCCTTTTATTTATATTCCTTATCAAACTTTTCCACAGTTGCAGCCGCCATTTTTGCCAAATCCACGGCGTCGCTCATCATAACAATCAGGCTGTATCCCCTATCATAAAGCTCTTTCGCCTTTTCAAAGCTTGGCGCAACCGTTGCCAAAAACTTATCCGTTTTAAACACCTTTTCCTCTATTCCACGGATAACCTCCTGCACCTCAGGCGCCGCCGGGTTACCAAAATACCCCATTGATGATGATAAATCCATAGGGCCTATGAAAATTCCGTCCAAATCGGGTGTTTGCAAAATATCGTCAAGGTTTGAAACCCCAATGGGTGTTTCAATTGCAACCATCACAAGGTTCTCGGCGTTTGCACGTTGCAAATATCCCCCACGGTTCATACCATAACCCGCCGCACGTGGGCTACCCGCAATCCCCCTAAGCCCCTCGTTTGGGTATTTGCAATATTTAACTGCGTTTTCCGCCTCCTCCCTGGTGTTTACATAAGGCACGCTAACCCCCATAATACCACAATCGTGCATCCGCTTTAGTGCCACCATATCGTTCCATGGCGCACGGGCGAAAGGCAAACAATTTGTGCCCTTCATCGCTTGGCACATCCCTTGTATCGTTTGGTAATCAACAGGGGAGTGCTCCACGTCAATCATCAAAACATCAAAGCCTGCGTTTGCCATAATCTCCGCTGTGAATGGGCTTGCAAGCTGAAGCCATGCGGCTGAAACCTTTTCTTTATTCTTTAATTTGCGCTTAACCTCGTTAATATATTCCATTTTAAAAACCTGCCTTTCTTTACATTTAATGTTACCACATATAAAATTAGGGTGTCAATTTACCCACTCCCCAAAAAAAATAAATAAAATATACTAAATAACCAAAGTGTTTCACGTGAAAAATATCTATGTTTCAATAAAGTAACACACTATGTTTCAAAAATGCAACTCGTTAAATATATTACAAACAATAACTGCTATGCCACCATTTTTACCACAGGTTTTTTGTTTCCTTTACACAAAGACTTTTTACTAATAGAGGTTTTTCGACATTTTTGCAAGTTGGCACAGAACTTGCTCTATATACATGTACATAAAACTATTTTAAGGAGACTTTTTAAATGAATACAAAGCAAAGAATGTTATCCGGCGAAAAAATCTACGGAACTATGATAAGGATTAGCGAAAACCCGGCAATTGCATATGTTGCAAAAAATGCGGGGTATGATTTTGTTATGTATGACTGCGAGCATAGCAGCTACTCTATGGAAACGCTAACAAGGCTATTTATGATGGGCAACGCACTTGATTTAACAAGCCTGCTACGTGTGCCGAACCTTTCAAAGGAGTACATCTCCCGCTCGCTCGATTCGGGTGCGCAAGGGCTTATGGTTCCAATGGTGAGCACAGAGGAGGAGGCGCTTGAGCTTGTTAAATACTCAAAATATATGCCAATTGGCGACAGAGGCTTTGGCACAGGGCTTGCACACACCAACTTTAAGGGTGGGAAGCACAGCGATGTTATGGAGGAGGCGAACAACAAAATAATCTCCATTGCACAAATTGAAACAAAGGAAGCGGTTGATAATGCCGACAAGCTTGCTTCTATAGAAGGAATTGACGCACTGCTGATCGGCCCTAACGATTTATCCCTTTCCCTTGGCATCCCCGGCGACCTTATGAACCCAATAGAGCTTGAGGCAATTAAAACAGTTGCCAACGCTTGCAAAAAATATGGCAAGGGCTTTGGGCTTCACGCTCCGCTACCACTTATCAAGTACTTTATTGATGACCTTACAATCGTAATGCACGATGTGGACACATCAGTTATAGAGCGTGGATTCAAACAAAACATAGACGCGTGCAAAGCACTGTAAAAGGAGAAATATAATGAAAGTTTTAATACCACAAGACATCACAGAGGCAGGCAAAGATTACCTAAGCGCAAACGGAATTGACTACATAATTGGTAGTGGCGCAACGGAGGAGATAATTTGCAAGGAGGTTGTTGATTGCGACGCTATTCTTGCAAGGACAGCCCCCTTCACCAAAAAGGTTATCGACTGCGGCAACAAACTAAAGGTTATTGGAAGGCATGGTATCGGCGTTGATAATATCGACGTTGACTACTGCGAGGAAAAGGGAATTTGGGTAACAAACGCACCAACCTCCAACGCAATTTCTGTTGCGGAGCATACCATATTCCTTATGCTTTCGTGCGCACGCAATGCCTACATTGTTGATAGCGAGTTTAGGGCGGGCAACTTTGAAATAAGAAACAAGGCAAAGGGAATGGACCTAGAGGGCAAGACGCTAGGATTAATCGGGCTTGGGCGCATTGGTCAAATGGTTGCTAAAAAGGCAATATTTGGCTTTGGAATGAAGGTTATCGGCTTTGACCCTTACGTTAACAAGGAAACACTTTTTGAGGGCATAACCCTTGCAAACAATATTGACGAGGTTTATGCGGCTGGGGATTTTGTTTCTCTACACCTACCTGCAACAAAGGAAACCAAAAACTCCGTTACTATGGAAAAGCTAAAGCTTATGAAAAAGGGCGCATTCCTTATAAATGCAGCACGTGGCGAGGTTGTTTTGGAGGCGGATTTGATTGAGGCACTAGAAAATGGTATAATCAGAGGCGCAGGGCTTGACGTTTTTGGGCAAGAGCCACCCGTTGATAACAAGCTGGTTGCAATGAAAAATGTAATTGCAACCCCACACAACGCAGCACTTACTCAAGAATCTATGGATAGAATGGGTCTGCACGCTGCAATTGGCATTGTTGAGGTGCTAAGTGGCAAAAAGCCACAATGGCCTGTTAACAACCCAAAGGTTTAAAAAAATGGGTGGGGTAATTTTAAAAGAGGAAACAGCACTTTTATACCTAAATGAGGTGTTTGACGCAATTGGGCTAAAGAAAGACTATGGCGAGATTATCGCCAAAAACCTCGTGGAAGCAGAGCTTAGGGGGGTATCCTCCCACGGGCTTTCCAGATTAAGCTTTTACCACGACAAGCTGGTTGGGGGCGGGTTCAACAAAACCCCTAATATGAAGGTGGTGGAGGAGCGACTGGCTACCTTTGTGCTGGATAGCGATAGCGCACCGGGAGCGGTTGCGGGGCAATATGCAATGAAAAAGTGCATTGAAAAGGCAAAAACCGCCGGCGTTTGCGTTGGCAGTGTTAGGAATTGCAACCACTATGGCATTGCCGCATTTTACTCTATGCTTGCGGCAAGTGAGGATATGATTGGCATAACGTGCTGCAACACCGTTAGCAATATGGCACCCTTTGGAGGAAGCGAGAGCGTTTTTGGCACAAACCCAATAAGCATAGCGCTGCCAACAGGTGGCGACGCCCCATTTGTTTATGACGGTGCCACATCAAAGGTTGCACAGGGCAAAGTAATTGTTGCAAACAAGGAAAAAAGAGAGATACCCATTGACTGGGCATTGGACGAAGATGGCAACCCAACGACCGACCCGTCGGAGGCACTAAAGGGGGCAATGCTCCCATTTGGCGAGCACAAAGGCTCGGGCATTGCAATGGCGGTTGACATTTTATCCGCCGCACTTTCTATGTCGGCGTTTAGCCCAGACGTCTTGCCACTGCGCAGCGACGGTAAAAGCTGCCAGAACATCGGGTTTTTCTTTATGGCAATTGATATTAGTGCGTTTCGTGATTTGCAATCGTTCAAGGAGGAGGTTAGCGACTTTATCAAAGTGGTAAAGGGCAGCCGACCCCTTAAAGGAACAGGGGAAATTTTTACTCCGGGAGAAATTGAGCATAAAACATACCAAAAAAACAAAAAAGAAGGCTTTTTCGTTGGGGAGGGTGTTTTGGCGGAGCTCAGTGCCTTTGGAGAAAAATATAAGCTAAAGACAAAACTAATTTAAATTTAGGAGGACGAAAGATGAAAAAACTTACAGCTCTACTAATAGCAACACTTATGGCACTTACTATGGTGGCGTGTTCAGCACCGGCACCAGCGCCCGCTCCATCACCATCAACACCGGCTCCGGCTCCTGCTCCTGCTATTAAGTACCCAACAAAGCCAATCCAAATTGTTATTCCTGCAGGCCCTGGTGGCGATACTGATACAAACTCAAGAATGCTTGGCAAATACCTTGAAAAAGAGCTTGGCCAACCTGTTGTAATCCAAAACGTTGGTGGCGCAGGCGGCTCCACAGGAACAAGACAAGTTATGGACTCCCCGGCTGATGGCTACAAAATGCTATTCTTCCACCCAGGACTACTGCTTAACGACCTTATCGGACTAACCGATTACAACCACCAAGACCTAGACCTTGCTGGTATGGCGGTTCTTGACCAAACAAACGTTTGGGTTACAAGCGCAAAGGCTCCTTTTAATGATATGAAAGAGCTTGCAGAACAAGCAAAAACAAAAGAGTTTAAGTTTGCAACAGAGGTTGGCTCCTTCACTCACCTTCAAGTTATGGCTGTTCAAGAGGCTGCAAAAATCAAGTTCAACGTTGTTGACGCAGGCGACGCAGCAAGCAAAATCGCAGCACTTTTGGGACAACAAATAGATGTTATCAGCTCTCAATACGGGCTTGTTAAGCAATATGTTGAAAGCGGCGACTTTAAGGTTCTTGGCGTTATGAGTGCAGAAACAAACCCACTAATGCCAGATGTTAAAACATTTAAAGAGCAAGGCATCGACGCAGCATTCGATAAGTTCTTCTACCTTGCATATCCAAAGGGAACTGACCCTGAAATCATAAACATTATGACAAAGGCAATGGAAAACGTTTCCAAGAACCCAGAGTACATCAAAGAAGCTGCAGAAAAGATGATGGTTACACCATACTACCTAAACCCTGCTGATTGCTTAAAATACCTAGATGAGCAATACGCAATCTACAGCAAATTTGTTGAAAAGAAATAGCTTTCTTATACCGTGGGGGGATTGTTTAACCCCCCACATTTTTATACTAAAGGAGTACAATATATGATAGATAAATATCGCGACATTATATCCGGGACGTTTTTAGCCGTTTTAGCGGTTGTTTTATACATCTCCACTTTCTCAATAAAAAAGCTAGTTGATATGAACATAGGCTCCGACTTTATGCCAAAGCTGTGCGCAATTCTTTTGTTTTTTCTTAGCCTCGGGGTTATTTACAAGGGCTTTTTAAAGCTTAAAACATATGTGCCAGCGGCTGTATCGGACGAAGAAAAGGCAAAAAAGATTAAATCGCTAAAGAGCGTTTGTCTTTCCATCTTTTTAATACTTTTATATGCAAGCTTTTTGCAATCTATCGGATTTTTAATCACAACCACACTATACTTGTTTGTTAACTTTATTCTTCTTTATCCTGAGGATAAAAAGCTAACATCAAAAAATATCACATCATTTTGCATTATTGCGGTGGCATCGTCCGCTGTTATTTATTTTAGCTTCGTTAAGGGATTCCAGCTAATGCTCCCTAGCGGAATATTGGGTTAGGAGGAAAAGTGAATGAATTTAGAATTAATTGTTAATGGCTTTGCATCGATTATGAGTTTTTCCTGCATGGCTATAATATTCTTGGGTGTTGGGCTTGGCATCATCTTTGGGGCAATTCCGGGGCTAACCGCCACAATGGCAGTTGCACTTTGCTTGCCAATCAGCTATGGAATGGGGCCTGTCATGGGCATAAGCTTGCTGCTCGGTCTTTACATAGGGGGCGTTTCGGGCGGGCTTATCTCCGCAATACTTCTTAAAATCCCCGGCACACCATCATCAGTTGCAACAACGTGGGACGGTGGGCCAATGGCGGATCGTGGCGAAGCGGGCAGAGCTCTTAGCATAGGCATAATCTATTCCTTCATCGGTGGTATGATAAGTATTTTTGTTTTAATGTTTATCTCCCCACCACTTGCAAGGGTTGCGCTAAAATTTACCCCATTTGAATATTTTGCAATTGGCGTTTTCTCACTAACGCTAATCTCCAGCCTTGTTTCAGGCTCCATCTTTAAGGCGCTTGCGGCTGCGGTAATCGGCATTTTGTTTGCTATGGTTGGCTCTGCGCCAATTGATGCATTCCCACGCTTTACCTTTGGTATTCGTGAGCTTGATGCAGGCTTTAACATCTTGCCTGTGCTTATAGGCCTTTTTGCAATTTCCGAAATTTTGGCAACAGCAGAGGACAAGGGCACCAGCGTTGGCAAGAATAATATTTTGTCCTATAAAACTAAGGGCCTTGGTTTTACCTTGCTCGAGTTTAAAAATGAGTTCTTTAATATGATTAGAAGTGCCTTCATAGGCATTGGCATCGGTATTTTGCCGGGCATCGGGGGCGGTACTGCAAACATCGTTTCATACCTAACCGCAAAGAGCCAGGCAAAGAACAAGGACGAATACGGTAACGGCGCAATGGGTGGTATCGTTGCATCCGAAACATCAAACAATGCGGCGGTTGGCGGTGCGCTTGTACCACTGCTTGCCCTTGGTATACCGGGCGACACCGTAACAGCAATGCTACTCGGTGGGCTTATGATTCACGGACTAACCCCCGGACCACTGCTATTTGTGCAAAACGTTGAAATTGTTTACACAATCTTTGCGGCACTTTTGGTTGCACACGTTGCAATGATTATCATGGAATTCTACGGGCTTAGACTTTTTGTTAAGCTGCTTGCAATTCCAAAGCACATTTTGCTGCCTGTTATTATGGCGCTGTGCGTTGTTGGTGCTTTTGGCCTTAACAACCGAGTTTTCGACGTTTTTGCAATACTTATTTTTGGTATTGTAGGCTATGTTTTCGGCAAGTTCAAGTTCCCACTAACACCAATGATTTTAGGATTTATCCTAGGCCCAATGGTTGAAGTAAACTTGCGCCGTGGACTAATGCAATCAAGCGGCAGCTTTTTGCCCTTCATAACTCGCCCAATCTGCATAGTTTTTCTTGGTATAGGTGCAATCTCTGTTATAATCTCCGTTTATAAAGAGATGAAAAAGGCGAAAAAATCTATAGCTGTTAAGGAGTAAAATATGTCGATTTTAATGGAACGGATTGAAAAAAACAAAATGTTTTTTGAAAAACGAGAGGTTAAAACTCCCCTGCTCGGCTGTTACATAGGTGGGTGGGAGGATTTATCCCGCTACCAGAGCGACACCCAATCACTATTAAAAAAGGGCTTTATAACCGCCCCCGACATCAAAGTTGCAAAGTTTTCCCCCGTTTATGATGGGTACACCCAAAAGCTGCTTTACGAGGGGGACGATTTTGTCCGCTGTTTGGAGCCACTCCCCTCACTGCCTTGGACAGAAGGGGCGCTTGGGTGCTTGGTTGAGTTCACAGGCAAAAACTTTTGGTCAAAAAAAATTGGCCTTCAAAAACTGCTGGAGCTGATGGACGAAGGATACGAAAAGCTTTCAAATGACTACGTTTTAAAGTATTTGGAATTCATAAAGTACCTTAGCGAAAGGGGGGAAATCCCGGTTGGTCAAGCTATTATGCGTGGCCCACTTGATATGATCTTTGGCGCAATTGGGGAGGAGGAGCTAATCCTTATGTTCTACGACGACCCCGATTTGGCAAAGAAGCTAATTGACTTTGCGGCGGATTTGTACCTTGCCTTTTCTAAAAAAATCGTGGAGGCAACACCACTGTTTTGCGGTGGTGGGGTGATGGGCCAATATTATTTGTGGCTGCCTAAAAAGTGCCAGCGTATTCAAGAGGATGGCGTTGCCCTTATTACACCGGCGCAGTACGAGGAATTTGTGCTGCCGGCGGACGAAAAGATATCACAGGCGGCGCCCATTTGCCTTTATCACACCCACTACACAAGCCACTTTTTGATGGACATCATCTGCAAGAATAAAAATGTGGATATTGTTCAAATCACAAAGGACGAGGGCGTCCCGATGGAGCATATGATTGAGGGAATGGAGCGGGTGCAAAAAAACGGCAAGGCAATGCTTATGAAGGGGTTTGTAAACGAGGCTGATATTAGGCTGATTGCAAAAAAGATTGATAAACAAGGCTTTGCGCTTGGAATGGTTACCCAAACAAAGGCTGAGGCGGACGAATTAATAAAATACGCACGAAATTTCGGGTGGTAATAGGATGGGTGGAGGGTTCTCCGCCCATTTTTGCGTTTGCTTTGATATA
>CAZMCJ010000041.1:0-9196 GCA_964564795.1 uncultured Eubacteriales bacterium
TTAGCCGCAAGCTTTTCCCCCATTAACAACATTGTAACATTTGCGGTATTAACAATTGTGGAAAGGATACCTGTTGATGTGTTAAGCGCATAGATGAATGTACCGGATAAAATACCTATTAACAAAGACGAGATAACCTCTTTTGTTAAAAGCGCCAAACTGATGGCAATGATGGGTGGTAGGATGGACAATAGTCCAACGTCAATGGGTTCCATAGTTACAATCTCCTTGTTTAATATTTTTTATTAACCATTTGTTCATAAATATTATATTACAACAATTTAGTTTTTGCAATTATTTAATAGCGAAAAACTATAATAGTTGAGTGATAACATACAATATATGACAATATTTGTTAATATTTGTTAATTAAATGTTAAATTGTGGGAAAATTTGTTGACTTTACATTATATATGTGATAATTTTAATATGGGGAAAGAAAAATGTACTTGTGGGAGGAAAAATGAATGAAGAGTATAGGAATTGTAAGAAAAGTTGATGAATTAGGAAGGATAGTTCTACCAAGGGAGTTAAGGAGGACGCTTAATATTAACGATAAGGACGAGATTGAGATTTTTGTAGAAAATCAATCTATTATCCTAAGAAAGTATGAGCCGACTTGTGTGTTCTGCGGTAGCACAGAGGGTACAAAGGAATTTAATGATAAAATTATTTGCTCTAAGTGCCTAAACGAGATGACAAAATTATAATTAAGGGTGTGTTAACATGAAAATTGCCATAGTTGGTGTTGGGGGAGTAGGCGGTGTAGTCGGTGGATTATTAACAAAGCAAAATAAGCACAAGATTACCTTTATTTGCAGAGGAGAAAGAAAAACTGCAATAGCAAAAGAGGGGCTTAAGGTTAAAACACCACTGTGCGAGGAATTTACTGCCCACCCGTATTTAGTTACCGATAAGTGCGACGAAAAGATGGATATAATAATCGTTGCAACAAAAGCTTATGCGCTCGCTAATGTTTGCGAAATCATAAAGCCAATGATTGTGGATAATACAATTGTTATACCCCTGCTAAACGGTGTGGGGATTGGCAAAAAAATTGCACAAATTGTTGGAAAAGGTATAATTTTGGAGGGGTGTGTTTACATAAGCGCGTTTATAAGTGGTATAAATGAGGTAACCCATGCAAATAATATACTGCGAGTTATATTTGGGGTCCCAACGGGTATGGAGATTGATGAAACACCACTTAAGGAGTTGCAAGAAACATTTAAAGAGGTTGGCATAAACGGAATATTTAGTGATAATATTGAAGTAGAGGTATGGAAGAAGTTTGTTTTTCTTTGTGCATATGCAAGCGTTTCTTCTTACTATGGGATAACTGTTGGTGAATTTAAAAAGCAGCCACAAAAAGTGGAGTTTTTGCAAAAAGCAATGGAGGAAATTCTAAGCGTTGCAACAAAAATGCAAATTGATTTACCTGCTGATGTTGTTGAAACAAGCATGAAGATATTCAGTGGCATGCCCGATGATGGTAAATCATCAATGCAACGAGATTTTGAAACTGAAGGAAAAGAAACAGAGCTTGAATTTTTGGCAAAAGAAATAGTGAAATTGGGGCAGTCATATGGCATTGCTACCCCAATCCACCAAAAAATATATGATGCACTAAAATAGACCTGAGTCATAATTACTATCCAAATCAATCACCCCACTCGGGGTGATTTTTGGACTTTCATAGCCACATACAGGGCATTTGTCCGTTACCGACCCTCTTTTAAGGTGCGTACCCATTAGATTTGAACAATTTGGGCAGAACGCGCCTTTTTCATTTATTGTGTTCATAAATTATCACCTCAGAAATATTATGTGGAAAGGCTCCGCAAAAAATACCAATGGAGGAAAAGAAAGTGGAAAAATTTAAGAAGATAAAAATCGGGGAATTAGAGTATCTAACAATCCCCTCCTTTATAAAAGATGGCAAGGTAGCATTTGCTTTTTCAACCCGAAAGGGTGGTGTGTCAAAGGGTGAGTTTGGCACCATGAATATGGGGCATAACAGGGGAGATAAAATAGAGAATGTGCGCAAAAATTATGATATTTTGTGTGGGGCAATTGGGGTGGATGCAAAAAATACTGTATTCTCTGCTCAGGTGCATAATGATGTTATCCACGTGGCAAGAGGAGCAGACTGTGGAAAAGGGCTTTATTTGGAGCGAGAGCTGATGGACGCCGATGGGCTTATCACTAACGAAGCGGGGGTGGCACTTGTAACATTCTATGCCGACTGTGTGCCACTTTTCTTTTATGACCCCAAAAAGTGTGTTATTGCGTCAATCCACTCGGGTTGGAAGGGTACAGTTAAAAAGATTGGCAAAAAAGCAATTGAAAAAATGGTAAGTGACTACGACTGCAACCCTGCGGACATCTTAGGCGCAATTGGCCCTTGTATAAAAAGCTGTCATTTTGAATGCGATATTGATTGCGCCCAACAGTTTATGTTGGCTTTTCCAACAATTAAAGAGGAAATTATTGAAAAGGGTGAAAATGGGAAATTTTACATTGACCTGATAAAAGCAAACCTAAGCCTTTTTACCCAATGTGGGCTTAAGGAAGAAAATATTACTGTTGCAGATGAGTGCACATATTGTGATGAGGAAATGTATTTTTCACACCGTCGAATGGGGGACAAACGTGGTAGTTTGTGTTGTATTATGCAAATTTTATAAAAACTTATGTTTAAAGGGATATATTGGAAATAAAATTTACAAAATGTTTATTTTTTATTGCACACAGGCTAAACCTGTGGTATTCTATTAACACAAAATATACTATTAGAGCTAATTTGGGGGACTTATTAGCCTTAGTATAAATTTAAAAATAGGAGGGAAAAAGATGGAAAAAAATCAACGGGGTGCTTGGGGTAGCAACATTGGCTTTATCTTGGCGGCGGCAGGTTCTGCTGTTGGCTTGGGAAACATTTGGAAGTTTCCAGGTGTGGCATATGCAAACGGAGGAGGAGCGTTCCTTGTCGTTTATATTCTGATTGTACTTTTCATTGGCGCAACAGTTATGCTAACAGAGTTTGTTGTGGGTCGTCATACACACAAAAACGCAGTTGGCGCATTCAAAAAGCTTGATAAAAGATGGACTTGGGTTGGCGGGCTTGGTATTTTAACAGGATTTATAATCCTTGCTTATTATAGCCACGTTGGCGGCTGGGTTATGAAATACATTTATGGTTACATAGTTGAGCCGGGCGTAATCTATGCAGACCCGAAGGGTTATTTCCTAGGTTTCCTTGGTGCAGGGGGTTCATTTCCCGTTGAGGCGGCTATTATCTGGCCAATCATCTTTATGGCACTGACTGTTCTAATTATCCTAAAGGGTGTTTCGGGCGGTATTGAAAAGGTTAGCAAGGTTCTTATGCCTGCACTTTTCATAATCCTTGTTATTATTGCAGTTAGAGCAGTAACACTGCCAAACGCAGCTGAAGGCATAGCTTACTTGACATCGTTTGATTTTAGCAAGATTAACGCGGCAGCTGTTATGGCTGCACTTGGTCAAGCGTTCTTCTCCCTTTCTTTGGGTATGGGCGTTATGGCGACATACGGCTCCTACTTAGATAGCAAGGAAAATCTGGTAACAAACACATTTACAATTTGTACAATAGATAGTATGATAGCAATCATCGCTGGTTTTGCAATTATCCCAGCTGTTTTTGCAGCAGGTGTTGAGCCGGGTGTTGGCGGCGGTTTTGCTTTCATCTCCCTTGCAACAGTGTTCCAAAGTATGCCTTTCGGAAACTTGTTTGGCGTACTATTCTATGTTTTATTGTTCTTCGCAGCCCTAACATCTGCAATCAGTATCCTTGAAGGAACAGTTGCATACGTGTGTGAGGAAATCCACATAGACAGAAAAGTGGCAACTATCGTTTTGGGCGTTGTTATGGTGTCCATCGGTGTTTTATATACAGGCTCCCAAGCAAGCCTTCCGCTAAAAGGCATCTGGCTTGATGCAACAGGAATTACTTACCCGGCATTTGGCGACTTTATGGAGTATGTTACCGATAAGCTTCTTATGCCTCTTGGCTCTTTGTTTTTCTGTATTTTTGTTGGTTGGGTTTGGGGTATCGACAATGCGAGTGCAGAGGTTGAAAAGCATGGTGTTAAGTTCCCGCTTAAAAAGGTTTGGGGCTTCCTAGTTAAGTTTGTTGCACCAACTGCAATCATACTTATCATGCTTTCCGGTTTTGGATTTATAAAGTTTTAATTAAGTTAATTTTAAAAAGGCTGTTGCAAAATGCGACAGCCTTTTTCTTGTAAAAAATAAATTAATGTGCTATCATTAAATTAAAAAATAAGCAGGAGGAATTTTTATGCAGTGGATTATTTTAGGTATTATAGTTATCGTTGGCATTTTTCTAATATCAGCCTATAATGGGCTTGTGGCAATGCGCAACAAGGTTAAAGAGGCTTTTGCAACTATGGATGTGTATATGAAAAAGCGTTTTGATTTAATTCCAAACTTGGTGGAAACGGTTAAAGGCTACGCAAGCCACGAAAAGGAAACATTGGAGAATGTTATAAAAGCAAGAAACAGTGCAATGGGCGCAACCGGCGTTGATGCAATGGCGGCGGGGGAGAAAGGGCTTACAACCGCACTAAAATCGCTGTTTGCATTGGCAGAGAGCTACCCAGACCTTAAGGCAAACCAAAACTTCCTAAGCCTGCAAGCACAGCTTGAAGGGGTTGAGGGGGAGATTGCAAACTCACGCAAGTATTATAACGCTGTGGTGCGCGATTATAACACAAAAAGGCAAACCTTCCCAACTGTTATGGTTGCGGGTATGTTTGGCTTCCAAGATGAAAAGTCCTTTGAGATTAGCGGAGATGAAAGACAAAATGTTTCAGTTAAATTTTAACTTGAAAAGAGCAGTTTTGACTGCGGCGGCGATGGTTTTGCTGTGCGCACCACTTAATGCTAAAGCAATTGAACCATTTAGCCTAAGGGATTACAACGTTAATATAAACGTGACAGAAAATAAGGTTTACCAAATTACCGAGAGCTTTATAATCGACTTCACCCAGCCACGCCATGGCATTTACAGGGATATTCAAATGTCCGGCACAACTATTAAAGAGGTAAAAGGTGAAATACAAAGGGCGTCTTATGCCGCAAAGGTAAGTAAGATTAAAGTTAAGGGCGACGAGTTCAAAGTGGAGAATGAAACCTTTGGTGGGGATAAGTATAAGACGATTAGGATAGGGTCAGAGGGTGACTATATGAAAAGCGGAACCCCTATCACAATATCATACAACTACTCGCCGTATGACGATAGAAATGTGCAGTACGATGATATGTACTTCAACTTAATCGGAAACAAGTGGGATAATATGATTGAAAGCGCCACTTTTAACATCACAATGCCTAAGGGGTTTGATGGGGATAAGGTTGCCCTCTATCGTGGTAGTGACTACACAGGGGAAAGTGCAGGGGTGGAGTTTAGCGTAAGCGGAAACGTTATAAGTGGAAGAATAACAGAGCCACTTAACCCGAATGAGGGTGTGACCATATATATGGAGATGGAGGAAGGATACTTTAAAAACGTACTCTCCTTCGATATGTATGCCTACATTATAATGGCGATAATACTTGCGCTTGGGATTTATACGTTTATGCTGTTTATTCGTTTTGGGCGTGACCAAAAACCGACAATAACGGTTGAATTTGCACCACCAAAGGGAATGAACCCGTCGGAGGTTGGATATATAATAGATGGACGGGTGGATCAGCGTGATCTGCTTGCACTTATAATTTACTGGGCGGATAAAGGGTATTTAACTATCCAAACAGGAGGAGGGGACGACTTTTCTCTAACTAAACTAAAGGATTTGGGAGAGGACGCAAAATCGTACGAACGGGTAATGTTCGATGGCTTGTTTGATTTGGCGCACGGTAACACTGTTACTTCAGCGGATTTAAAGTATAACTTTTCGGATAAGCTTAATATGGCGATGGAACTACTTCGTGGCAGCTTTGAAAGCTCAAAGAATAAGGATAAGAATATCTATACCAAGGAATCCAGAAGAAGCAAAATTAAAATTTTTCTGATACTCTTTTTGCAGGTGGCAGTGCTTGCACTAACCCTTGCACTCTCCCCGATATTAACAATAGGTGCACCTTACTTGTTCTACCTAGCTTGTGGCGGTGGTATAATTTTAGCCCTGTTTTCACTTGCTTATATTGATAAGCGAACAGAGCAGAGCAACGCAGATTTAGGAAAACTTTTGGGGCTTAAGGACTTTATAGAACGTGCGGAGGAGGATAGGATTAAACTGCTTGTGGATGAAAACCCACACTATTTTTACTCCATCTTGCCCTATGCCTATGTGCTGGACGTTACAGATAAATGGAGCAAAAAGTTTGAAAATATTGCGGTACCACAGCCTGATTGGTACCACGATAGTAGGGGAATGCGTGGCTTTAACACCTACATGTTTGTTCGCCATATGAACCACACACTAACAAATGTTAACACCACAATGGCAAGTGTTAAAGCACCCGAGATTAAAGGGGGCGGCGGTGGATTTGGTGGTTTTGGCGGTGGATTTAGTGGTGGCGGAATGGGTGGCGGCGGTGGCCGCAGCTGGTAAAAAAATATTTTCGGAAAAGGGGATATATTATGAAAAAAGTTGGCGTCATTCACACAAGTTTGGTTAGCATTGATGTGCTAAAGGGGCTATTTAAGGAGATTATTCCGAACGTCCAGATGATAAACATAATCGACGATAGCCTGCTGCAAGAGGTAAAATCGGTTGGAAATATTACCCCACAAATTGTTTCAAGAATATGCACCTATGCAAAGAATTTGCAAGATTTGGGGGTTGATGTTATCTTAAACCAATGCTCCTCAGTTGGGGAAGCGGCAAGCATAGCACGCACAATGGTAACCGTTCCAATCGTTAAAATCGACGAGCCAATGGGGCAAAGAGCGGTTTCCCTTGGCTCAAAAATCGGTGTGGTTGCAACAGTTGCATCAACAGTTAAGCCAAGCACAGAGCTGGTTAGGGAGATGGCAAAAAACGCAGGCAAAGAGGTTAAAGTTAGCGAATATTTGGTGGACGGAGCAATAGATATCTTGATGAAAGGTGACGTTGACGAGCATAATCGCCTGGTTTTGGCGGAAATTGAAAAAGCGCACGAGGAGAACGATGTGGTTGTCCTTGCGCAAGGTAGTATGGTTGCAATAACGCCTCTACTTGCTCACTTTACAAAGGATGTTCTAACAAGCCCACGAATGGCTGTGGAGCGGATAAAGGAGATATTAGGGGAATAAAATTATAAAAAAGGCTACTGCATATTGAACCACTGCATAGAAAAAAGACAGTAAAAAGAAAGACCAATGGTAGAATAGCTAAGGATTATGCCGTCTGGCTCCGTTTTTGGAACGGAGTCAGACGGCATTTTAATTGGTAACCCTCAAAATTGTAGAAGTGAATATAGTCATCAATAAGTTGTTGAGATTGCTCAAATGACTGATTTTTTGCTAAAGATACATTCTGATTTGAGCATGGACAAGAAATTTTCAGTCATTTTCTTTCCGGACATGACAAAACCTCCAATCATAGTACTTCTATTCTACGATTGGAGGTCTTTTTATCAATGTCCATTAAAAATATGCTTTGCAATTTGGGTTGTAAACTGTAAAGCAATCTTTCCCTTTGCGCTTTGATTGGTAAAGGGCAGTATCTGCCATATGGTAAAGGTCACTAAATGATTTACCATGGGGTGGGAATAGGGCAACACCCACACTGGCAGATATGCTGTGTGTTGTGTTAGCACCAAAATAAGTGTTGCGCAAAATTTGCACCACCATATCTGCCTTGTGCCTAATTATGTTTTCGCTAGAGGCATTGCGCATAAAAATTACAATTTCATCTCCACCAAGCCTGCCAATTATATCGCTGTCCCTAAAGACTTTTTTAACTTTTTGCGCAACCTCCTGCAAGACTGTATCACCAAATTGATGACCCAAATTATCATTAATACCCTTAAAGTTATCAATATCAACAATAAAAAACGCACAGAGCTTGTTTGGGTTGGAACGGATTATAGATACTATTTGCTTTTTCGTTTCTTCCTTGTTGTAAAGACGGGTTAATGGGTCAAGCTGTGCCTTAATAACAAGGGAATTAATCTCGGATTTTTCTTTGCTTATGTTAGTGAACACCCCAATAGCCTTTATTGGCTTACCAAGCTCGTTGCATATAGCAGTTGAACGGCTACGTATCCAAACATAAAAGCCGGCAGAGCTAAGAATGCGAAACTCCGCTTGACTAAAGCCCTTTACCTTATAGGTGTTTGCAATCCACTGCTTAAATTCCTCGTGGTCTTGGGGATATATAAGATTAAGGATAAAGGGGTTGTTGGTTACTGACTTGTCGATTGGTTTTTTGCCAAACAAATTTTCAAATTTATCGGAAAAATTAATTTTATCAGTTTCAAAATCCCATTCATACATTATATCATCGCTTTGATCAACGATTAGCCTATAGCGCTCTTCGCTAAGGCGTAGTGCCTCTCTGCTCTTGCGCTGAGACTCCACAAGCTGTTCAAGCTCGGAAATTTTGTTGGTTAGGGACTGATTAAGGGCGGCAGTGTTTTCAAGCTCCTGCGTTATATCGTGGAAGGCGAAAATTCCAACAGGTCTATCTTGCGTGTCAATAACAATTGAGGCACACACATGAAAAGTAATAACCTTTCCATCTTTGCGGATTGCACGTGATTGGAATTTTAGTGGGTTTGCATCTGACAATAATTTCTCAAGATTTTCTTTAACGATGTGTATATCATCAGGATAGATAAAGCTGATGATACTATTGCCAAAAATATCTCTAAACTCTTGCCTTGAGTAGCCTAAGTATTCAAGAGCCTTATTGTTTATATATTGCACAGTTTTTGTTTTATCCAGATACCCCTTCATAAGTCCCATATCAATATTTTTGCAAAGGGTATAAAGCTCACGACTATCCATTAAAAAATCACGAGCTAGCTCGGTAGCAAATTCCTTGTCATTCGAGGAAGTATCTCTAAATATGGCATCCGGATTGGAAATTTTGCTGCTAAATTGCAAGAACTTTTCGTATTCGTAGACGGTCATTGGTTTAGAGTAGAAATAGCCTTGCCCCAAATCACACCCAAGCTCTTTTAAGAATTCAGCTTGCTCCTTGGTTTC
>CAZMCJ010000042.1:0-9181 GCA_964564795.1 uncultured Eubacteriales bacterium
ATACATACCAGGTTTAATTTTGTTTATTCCTAACTTACTAACAGCATAAAGTTATATTAATGGGCGGACATTTGCTCCGCCCATAAAAAATTTGAAAGGGGAACAAAAATGGGAAGAATAGGTTTTATAGGGCTTGGAATTATGGGGGGACCAATGGCATTAAATATGCTAAAGGGTGGCAGTGACTTACTGGTTTATGATATTGATAAAAACGCAGTTAGTGCCTTGGTGGAAAAGGGGGCAAGTTATGGTACCCTGAAGGAAATAGGGCAGGAATGCGATATTATATTTACAATTTTGCCAAATGGAGCGATTGTTAAGGCAATACTGTTTGGCGATGGTGGCGTTGCAACAGGGATTAAAGAAGGTGCGGTTGTTGTTGATATGAGTTCAGTAACACCGATAGACTCTAAGGAATGCTACGACGGCTTGCAAAAATATGGTGCACAATTTTTGGATGCACCTGTTAGTGGTGGGGAGCCGAAGGCAATAGATGGAACACTTTCCTTTATGGTAGGTGGAGATGAGGAGGCTTTTAAAAAAGCATTACCCGCAGTAAAGCAAATGGGAACAAGCGCAGTTTTGGTGGGTGGAAGCGGAAGTGGATCTGTTACAAAGCTTGCCAACCAAATTATTGTTAACACAACAATTGCCGCAGTATCAGAGGCTATGGTACTTGCCGCAAAGGCGGGAGTGGACCCAGAAAAGGTTTATAACGCAATTCGTGGTGGGCTTGCAGGCTCCACAGTTTTGGATGCAAAAGCACCAATGATGTTTAATAGGGACTTTAAACCCGGGGGTAAAATATCCATAAACCACAAGGATATTAAAAATGTTATGGCAACAGCACATTCACTAGATGTAATACTTCCATTTTCTGCACAGCTGTTTGAAGTTATGCAGGCATTAAAGGTGGATGGCAGAATGGATGAGGACCACAGCGCAATAGTTAAATATTTTGAAAAGCTAAGCAATGTTGAGGTAGCAAAGGATAGATTGTAAATAATAAACAAAAATGATTATTTATTTTATGTAAAATTGACATTATTATTAAATAAATTTTATGATAGAATGTTTTTACAAACAATTTTTACCTAAAAATTTAAATTTGAGGTGTGGAGATGCCAAATAATAATACAGAGGTTGATATAAATGCATATGTAAACACCTCTCTTGTAGATATTGTAACACAAAAAATTAGGGCTAATATTTTTTCGGGCAAGTACGAGCCGGGCAAAAAGCTAATAGTTAGGGAAATATCGGAGGAGCTAGGGGTTAGCCATACACCGGTTAAGGATGCATTAAATAGGCTGATTTCCGAAAGCTTTTTGGAAAGCCTGCCACGAAAAAGCGTTGTTGTCAGACAATATTCAAATGACGAGCTAATTGATAATTTGCATATAAGGTGTATGCTTGAGCTGTTTGCTGTAAACGGGGTAGTACGAGCATTAAAAAATGATAAAACAATTTTGAAACAGATGAAAAACGATTTGGATATGATGTGCAGCAGTGCGGGGCAAAATAAAATAAATGATTATGAAAAGTGGATAAAATATGAGGAGCTATTTCATAGCCGTTATATGAACACCTTGGAAAATAAAGCATACATAAAAATGTATGCGGCACTAAACAGTAACAGAGTATGCTACTTTGCGCATCTTCAAGGAACGGGATTTCCACTTACATATCAGCGCTTTTTGCGCAACACAAACCAACATAATGATATAATCGAGGCGTTGGAGGGTGGTGAAAAAACCCAAATTGCAGCAGCGCTGGCGGCACATATAATAAGTTGTGCTGAAGATGCAACAGAAAAGCACAAAAAAGAGAAGATTGATGAGATGAGGGAGATGACAAAATTATTTATTGAGAAAATTTAAGTTTTACAAAATGCAAAGGGGAAAAAGCACAAGAAAACTTTGATTTTAAAGCACTTTACAATTAAAAAGAGGGGGGAAGAAAAATGAAGCAGCTAGATAATTTATTGGCAAAAATCAGCAAGTTTCTATCAGACTTAGCCGTATGGTTAATTTTGGCGCTTATACTCATTATTTGTTATGATGTATTGGCGAGGTATTTCTTTAATTCTCCGGTTGAGTGGATTTTCGAAATGAGCTACATTTTGGGAGCATTCATAGCAGCATTTGGTGTATCACAGTTAGTTATTGATGGGGGAAATGTTAGAGTTGATATGTTTTTTGTTAAGTTTAGCAGAAAAACACAACTGTTAATAGATATTATTTTCTCAGCAATCGTGTTTATACCAGGGTATTTTATGGTTGTGCTTGCAACAATAAAAAATGCAATTTATGCTTTTGAAAGTAAAGAGGTTTCTGTTGCAACCACTTGGTACCCGCTACTTTGGCCAATTAAATTTGTAATTTGCGTAGGTCTTATAATGTTTATTATCCAATTCGTAGTAATATTAATTAAAAACATTATTGAACTAAGAGAAATCATAAAAGGCGGTGAAGCAAAATGTTAGCGAATGCATCACCTGAGCTATTAACCCTTTTAATTTTTGCGATAACATTATTCTTCATATTAATAGGTAACCCAATAGCATACGCTCTAATGGGTGGAGCAATCGTAATTGGTATTACAACAATTGGTCCAAAAGCGTATGACTTATTCCAAACAGGAATATATGTTCAGATAACATCATATGGATTGCTTGCGGTTCCGCTTTTTGTTTTTATGGGAAATATGATAGAAACGACGGGAATAACCAAGCGGATGTTTGATGCGCTTAATGTGTGCATGGGTAACATTCGTGGTGGTCTTATAGTTGTAACCATTATAATAGGAACAATCCTTGCAGCTTGCGTTGGAGTTATTGCTGCATCAGTTGTAATGCTTGGTCTTATCGGACTTCCAATGATGATGGAAAGAGGATATGATAAAAAACTGGCATGTGGTGCAATTTGTGCCAGCGGTTCCTTAGGGATATTAATCCCACCATCAATTATGCTTGTAATGTATGGCCCTGCGGCAAGCATCTCGGTTGGCAAGCTATTTATGGGAGCATTTTTACCGGGATTATTGTTATCCGCTCTTTATATTATTTACAATTTGATAATGTGCGGAATTAACCCTGCTTTGGCTCCGCCATCACCAAAAACAGAAGACGTTCCACTGGGCAAAAAAATCAAGATGTTGGTTATTTCCCTTGTTCCCCCGCTAGTTCTTATTTCTGCAGTACTGGGCGCAATAATGTTTGGCGTGGCAGCACCAACAGAGGCAGCAGCGGTTGGCGCATTAGCGTCAATACTCCTTGCCATAGCATACAAAACATTCACAATGGAAAACCTTCGAAAAGCACTTGTGGATACGGCAAAAAACTATGCGATGGTGCAAATGATTGCATGGTCAGCAAAGGCATTCACAGTGTTGTTCCTAAAGCTTGGATGCGGGTCGGTAATAAAGGATGTTATCTTAGGCATACCGGGCGGAAGATGGGCAAGTTTCCTAGTGATTATGTTAATTACCTTTATTTTGGGAATGTTCATCGATTGGATTGGCATAATCCTTATTATGATTCCAATTGTAACACCACTTGCAGCAACAATGGGCTTTGATGCAGTTTGGTTTGCCATGATGATTATCATCAACCTTCAACTATCATTCATCACACCACCATTTGCTTATGCAATATTCTTCCTAAAAGGGGTCACAAGGCCGGAATGGGATATTTCCACAAACGATATAATAATGGGAATATTGCCTTATATAGGAATTATATGTTTGGGACTTGTGCTGTGCACCATATTCCCACAAATCATCACTTACTTGCCAAGTATTGCAGTAGGTAAGTAGCAACTAATTATTGGCTATATTAATGTAACAGCATTATTTAGTAAAAAAATTAAGGAGGATGGTTATGAAAAAAATAATTTCGTTTCTACTGGCAGTTGCAATGTGTGCAACATTACTAGTTGGGTGCGCTAGTGGGGAAGCAACGCCAACATCAGGGGGCGGCGACAACACAGTACACAAATGGACATACCAACTTTGCACAGCATCGGGGACTCCTTATTGGAAAATAGCAGAAAAATTGGTTCAGGACATAAAAGAGGCAACAAACGGAAGAATTCTTTTGGATTTGCAACCTCTGGGTTCAATTGCAGAGTACAACCAAATACACAACGCAGTTAAAGATGGAAGCCTTGATATGGCAAGCTACTCAATTGCGGCAGAGGTTGGGCTAATGGGCAAAAAAGCATATTTATTTGGTGGAAGCGGAAGCCCCGGTGGATTTAATCCACAAGAATTTTTGGCGTGGACATATCAAGGCGGCGGCGATGAACTTATGAAAGAAGTTTTCGAACGTTATGGCGTTACATACCTAACAATGGGAACAGTTTCAGGCGCAGAGCTATTCTGCCATTCAAATGTTAAACTTGAGAAAGTTTCTGATTTTAAAGGGGTTAAATTCAGAACAATGGGTATGTGGGCAGACATCCTAAACTCAATTGGTGCATCTGTAGTTAACCTACCGGGTGGCGAAATCTACCAAGCAATGGATAGAAAGCTAATCGACGCTTTTGAGTATTGCGGTCCTGCAATGAACTGGGATATGGGCTTCCAAGAGGTTGGCAAATATATTGGAACACCGGGTATTCACTCCCCAACATGTGCAGAGGCAATGATTATTAACCCGGAAAGCTACAAAAAACTTTCCCCAGAGCTACAAAAGATCCTTTACGAAGTTGTTAAAGCATCTTGCCTAGAAAGCCCACTTGTGTTTGCAAAATTGGACGCAGAAGGCTTTGAAAAGTTTAAAGAATATGGCACAGAAGTTTTCACAATATCTGATGAAACACAAAAAGAGCTAATAGACATCACATATAAGCTACAACAAGGTTACATGGCAGAAGACCCAGAATACAAAAAGATTTTTGAGCACCAAAGAGATTTCCTTAAAACTTATAAAGGAATTAACAACGCAATACAAATTCAGTACAGCACTTACGACAAATAGTAATAGTTAGTGTGGTATGCCATCTAATATGGGCGGCATACCCAAATTAACCAGTGATTAAAATTAAGGAGAAACGAAATGCCAGTTGAAAAACCAATCCTACCAGGTGAAATTCGTAAAAAAGGAGAATTAAAATTTAAACCAATAAAGATAAATTATTACCAAAAAACCTTAAAGAATGTTAAGAATGATTTTCCGAAGGAGGACTTGGTAAATATTTATAAGGATATGCGCCTAATCCGTGAAGTTGAGACAATGATACAGGGTATACGCCTTGTTAAAACATATAACGGTGTTGATTTTTCATACACCGGACCTGCCCACCTTTCAATCGGGCAAGAGGCGAGTGCAGTAGGCCAGGCATACGTTCTGGAGGTGGAGGATTACACATTTGGAACACATAGAAGCCATGGCGAGGTTATCGCAAAGAGTATGTCCGCCATACGCAAGCTGTCCGACGAAAAACTGATGGAGATTATGGAAACCTTTAAAGAGGGCAAGCTTTTAAAAGCTGTTAAGACCTTTACGAAAAATGAAAATAACGTTAAAAAAATGGCAGTGGAGTTTATGCTATACGGCTTTATATGCGAGGTTTTCGGCAAGGAAAACGGCTTTACAGGCGGACTTGGCAACTCTATGCACGTTTTTTTCACCCCATTTGGTGTGTACCCCAATAACGCAATTGTTGGTGGGTCTGCCTCAATCGGCTCAGGTGCGGCGCTTTATAAAAAGCTAAGGCAAGATGAGGGAATTATCGTTGTAAACAGCGGAGACGGGTCCCTTTCAACAGGCCACGTGTGGGAGGGCATCAACTTCTCCACAATGGATCAGCTTACAAAGCTGTGGGAAGAGCCATATAAAGGCGGGCTTCCTATAATATTTAATTTTATGAACAACTCCTACGCAATGAGTGGACAAACATATGGCGAAACAATGGGATACGAGGTTTTGGCACGCATTGGTGCGGCGTTTAACCCAGAGCAAATGCACGCAGAGCGTGTGGACGGATACAATCCCTTTGCAGTTATTGATGCGTTCAGGCGCAAGAAACAGCTTATTTTGGAGGGCAAAGGCCCCGTTATTTTGGACACGGTGACATACCGACACAGCGGACACTCGGTAACTGACCAGAACGCATATAGAGATAAAGCGGAGCAGGACGAGTGGCTGCAAGACGACTGCATTGCAATTTATAAGAAGGAAATGCTGAGTGAAGATATTGTGGACGAAGCATTTTTCACGGAAACTGATGCGATAATTAAGGAGCAAATAACCGAAATACTTAAAAAAGTAGTTGACGACGATTTGTCCCCACGTATGGATATGGAAAATGACCCTGACGCAATTGCAAAGTGTATGTTCTCCAACCAACGCATCGAAAAAATGGCAGAGGGCGAGTGCGAGGTAATAGGCAAGAAAGAGGAGAACAGCCGCTACATAAAGAACCTTACAAAAATCAGGAGTGCCTACGATGCGGACGGCAAGCTTGTTTCACCCCTCAAAGTTTTCTCCTATCGTGATGCAATTTTTGAGAGCATTTTGGATAAGTTTTACGTTGACCCTACAATGATTTTGTTTGGGGAGGACGTTCGTGAGCATGGTAACTCCTTTGGTGTTTTGCGCTCCATTTACGAGTCCATTCCACGCCACAGAATGTTCAACACACCAATTGCAGAGCAATCCATAGTGGGCGCGGCAGTTGGCTATGCACTATGCGGCGGCAGAGCGGTGCCAGAGATTATGTGGGGGGATTTCCTTGCGATTTGCGCGGACGAAATCTTTAACCAAATGGCAAAATGGCAGGGTATGAGTGCAGGGATATTAAAAATGCCACTAACCCTTAGAATATCAGTTGGCGCATTTTATGGTGCGCAACATTCCCAAGATTGGACTTCCCTTGCGGCGCACGTACCGGGGCTAAAGCTTGTTTACCCTGCAACACCGTACGATGCAAAGGGTCTGCTAAATTCAGCACTATCGTCAAGCGACCCTGTTATCTATTTTGAAAGCCAAAAGCTCTATGATATGGGGGAGATGTTTGAAAAGGAGGTTCCAGCAGATTATTACGAGGTGGAAATTGGCAAGGCAAGCATCAAAAGAGAAGGTAAGGATATCACAATAGTAACCCTAGGCCCAACACTTTATGAAGGGATTGCCGTGGCGAAGGACCTTAAGGAAAAATGGGGCGTGGAGGCAGAAATAATTGACGCAAGGAGCCTTGTTCCATTTGACTATGAATGCGTTATAGAGTCCGTTAAAAAGACGGGTAAGGTTGTAATAGTAAGCGATGCGTGCGAGCGTGGAGGCTACATAAAGACCATTGCAAGCAACATTACAGAGCTTGCATTTGACTATTTGGACGCACCACCAGTTGCAATTGGCTGCCGCAACACCGTTTCACCATGCCCAGAGCTGGAGAAGTACTTCTTCCCTAAAAAGGATAGCATTTTGGATAATATCCACCAAAAGGTTATGCCACTTGACGGCTATAAGTTGACATCAAACGTAAGCAACGAGGAAAAAATAAGACGAGAAAAACTAGGTATATAATAGGGATTTTGGCGAAGTAAAAGGTGAGTATAGGTAAAAAAGTATTGATATATCGCAACTTAGTTGTTGTAGTATATAAAAAATTATGAAATGGAGAAAAAAAATGAAAAAAAGAATTTCTATGTTATTGGCGATAATTATGGCATTCGCTCTTGTATCGGGATGCTCATCACCGGCACCGGCACCAACCCCGACACCATCACCAGCTCCATCCGCTCCAACCCCTGCTCCAACACCTGCTCCTCCACAAAAATTTGATGGTCAAGTTACATTTGGTGTGGTTGCACCAATGACAGGCACAAACAAAATGGTAGGCGAATACGTTGTTAATGGCGCAAAACTAGCTGCACAAGATATTAATGCTAGCGGTGGAATCAACGGAAAAGAGCTTGTTCTTAAGTTTGAGGACGAGGTTGATAACATCCAGGCATCAGTTAACGCAATGACAAAAATGATGAGTTATCCAGAGGTTGTTTCCTTCTTTGGTTCAACTTATTCTGCTAACTGTATAGCAGCATCACCAACAGTTTTGGAAAAGAAAATCCCAATGTTCGCAGGTGGATCTTCTGCGAACATTCCAAAAGAAAAAAACCCCTACCTATGGCAAGTTCGTATGACTGACGACCAATCAGGCGTACTTATGGCAAAGGCAGCAACAGAGATTTTAAAGATGAAAAACCCAGCAATCTTATTCTCCACAGAAAGCTTTGGAACAGGGCTGAAAGATCAAACAGTTTCAGCACTTAAGGCACTTGGCGTAACAGTTGACGAGAAAAATATTTATGGATTTGTTGTTGAGGAGAAAAACTTTACACCACTTATAAGCCAAATTCAAAACTCAAAAGCTGATGGTCTTATTGCAATTGGTCACCAAATGCCAGCAGCGGTTATTTGCCAACAAGTTGCAGCATCAGGGCTTGATATGCCAATGCTTGGTTCATCTTCCTGGTCATCTCCTGTTTGTCGTGTAAATGCTGGACCATCTGCTAATGGCTGGTACAGCGTTGCGGACTTTACAGTTGAGGTAACAACACCTGAAGGACAAGCTTTTGTAAAATCATATAACGATGCATACAAAGCAGAGGCAGATATGCCTGCAGCAGCAGCATACGACTCTATAATGGTATTTAAAAAAGCATGTGAAATTGCAAAAACAACCGAGGATAAAGAAGCAATCAACAACGCATTAAAAGAAATAAAGGATTTACCGGGCGTTATGAATGAGTACAGCTATTTTGAGAACCACTGTTTTGCAAAGGGACAATTCCTAACCTTTAACGAAGGCGGAAAGGCACTTATGAAGGAAGCTGTAAAATCAAGATAGTAAAAATTAAAAGTTAGTATCATATAAGTATGTAGGGGCATAAGCCCCTGCATATTTTATACTAAAGGGGGAAAAGTTATGAATTTGTTCATATCGCTAACAATCAACGGTATAGCAATGGGAATGATTTATGCGTTGATGGCGATGGGGTTAATACTGCTTATAAAGGCAATTGGGGTAATGAACTTTGCCCAGGGCGATTTATTGATGTTCGGTGCATTTGTTACATATGCTTTAAGCGTAAAGGCGGCTCTGCCGTTTTACCTTATGATACCTGCGGCGCTTTTTTGCTTTGCAATTATCGGAATTATATTCATGTTTACGGT
>CAZMCJ010000043.1:0-6109 GCA_964564795.1 uncultured Eubacteriales bacterium
TCTTTTCTTCTTTCCTCTGTAAGTTGTGGGAAGGAAAGTCGGATAACTGTTCCGTCATTTTGGGGGTTTATTCCTAAATCACTTGTTTGGATTGCTTTTTCAATCAGTTTTAACGCACTCTTATCCCATGGTTGAATAACAAGAGTTCTAGGTTCCGGAACGGAGATAGATGAAAGTCCATTGATTGGCGTTGGCACTCCATAGTAATCAACCCTAATTTTATCAAGTACAACCGCTGATGCCCTGCCTGCTCTAATTCCATCAAGTTCAATTAGTAAAGACTTGATAGATTTCTCCATTTTAACTTCGTGTTCCTTTAATACTGTTAGCATAATAATTACCATTAACCTTTCTGCTCAAAAATTAATTTTGACGCCACCCGCAGCTATGTTGAGCCAAATAGTGCGTTTTATGATAGCATTTATTTTATTATTTATTTTATTTAACAAATGTCCCTATATTCTCACCCGATAATGCTCTTAAAATTCCACTGCCATCTCCTAATTCAAACACAAGAATTGGTATTTGGTTGTCCATGCAAAGGGATGTTGCCGTTGTATCCATAACACCTAAGCGTTTGTTAAGAACCTCGCCATAGGAAAGTTCTGTGTAGCGTGTTGCTGTTTTATCCTTCTCTGGGTCAGATGTGTACACACCATCAACCTTTTTAGCAAGTAGTATAACCTCAGCATCAATCTCTGCTGCACGAAGCGCCGCTGCTGTATCTGTTGAGAAAAATGGGTTGCCAATACCAGCACCAAAAATAACAACTCTGCCTTTTTCAAGATGGCGAACTGCCCTACCCCTTATGTATGGTTCAGAAATCGCCTTCATCTCTATTGCTGTTTGCACCCTTGTTGGAATTCCCCTTTGCTCAAGTGCGTCTTGCAGTGCAAGAGCATTTATAACAGTTGCAAGCATTCCCATATGATCCGCCCTTGTTCTATCCATTTTTGTTCCCTGCCGGCCTCACCAGAAATTCCCACCGCCAACAACAATACCAAGCTCAACTCCCATATCAACGCATTGCTTTATTTTGTCTGTTACGCTATCAATAATTTGGCTGTTTAATCCAAACTTGTCTTCACCCGCCAGTGCCTCTCCACTAATTTTTAGGAGAACTCGTTTAAACTTTGGCTCCATAATTCCCTCCTGAATTTTTTATTTCTTCTTAGTATATTTTACAATAAAATGCCCAATTTTGCAATTACTATTTTTTACCTGTCCTATTAAAAGGGGCAAGCTTATCCGCTCGCCCCTTTTAATTTATACTTTTATGTCGCCTTCATTATCTTGTGCCTTGTCATCAATAATTTGTTCAACCATTTTTTGGTCGCCATCATCTTTAACCTTTTCTTTTATTACGTCCGAAAGGGCAATTTGCTCCTCAGCAATAACTTCCACTTTTGTTTTTGGTGCAAGCTCTTTCCCCTCCATAAGGTCTTTGAACTCTCCACCCTCAAGCTTTTCTCTTTCGATTAATGCTTGCGCAACAACGTGTAGTTTTTCCATATGCTCAGTTAAAAGCTCAGCGCACTTATCGTATGCGGTTGAAATGATTGTTTTTATTTCAACGTCAATCTGTGATGCAACCGACTCAGAGTAGTTGCGGGCTGAACCAAAATCACGCCCTAAGAAAACTTCCTCGTTAGATTGACCAAACATAATAGGCCCTAGCTTACTCATGCCATATTTTGTTACCATAGCCCTTGCAATTGCAGTTGCACGCTCAATATCGTTGGATGCACCCGTTGAGATATCCTCAAGCACCAACTTCTCCGCAACACGTCCGCCTAGCAAGATAACAAGATCAGCTTCCATTCGCATTTTGCTTCTGTAATATCTATCTTCCTTTGGTAAGGATAGGGTAAATCCACCTGCTCTGCCACGTGGAATTATAGAAACCTGATGCACAGGGTCAGTGTCAGGAAGTACATATGTTGCAATTGCATGCCCTGCCTCGTGATATGCTGTTAGCTTCTTTTCCTTTTCGCTAATCACTCGTGAGGTTTTTTCCGGACCGACAATAACCTTAATTGTCGCCTCCTCAATTTCCTCCATAGTGATTACCTTTTTATTTTTTCTTGCTGATAACAGTGCCGCCTCGTTAAGAAGATTTTCCAAATCCGCACCTGTGAAGCCCGGAGTCCCCTTTGCAATTGTTGCAAAGTTAACATCTTCCGCAATCTTTTTACCACGTGCGTGAACAAGAAGAACTTCCTCCCTACCCTTAATATCAGGTGGACTAACGTAAACTTGCCTATCAAATCTGCCTGGACGAAGCAAAGCAGGGTCCAAAATGTCTACTCTGTTTGTTGCAGCAATTATTATAACACCCTCGTTAACACCGAATCCGTCCATCTCAACCAATAGTTGGTTAAGTGTTTGCTCACGCTCATCGTGTCCGCCTCCAAGGCCTGCGCCTCTATGTCTACCCACCGCATCAATCTCATCTATAAAGATAATGGCCGGTGAGTTTTTCTTAGCTTGGTCGAACAAATCCCTTACACGGCTTGCGCCAACACCCACAAACATCTCTACAAAGTCAGAACCCGAAATAGAGAAGAATGGTACGCCTGCCTCACCTGCAACAGCCTTAGCAAGCAGTGTTTTTCCTGTACCCGGTGAGCCAACCATAAGAATACCCTTTGGAATTCTTGCGCCCAGCTCTGTGAATTTTTTTGGTGCTTTAAGGAACTCAACAACCTCTCTTAGCTCCTCTTTTTCTTCGTCTGCTCCCGCAACATCACTAAACTTAACCTTCTTTTGGTTTTCACTCATGGTTTTAACTTTAGCCTTGCCAAAGCTCATCATTTTGCCCCCACCGCCGCCGGCGTTGTTCATCATATAACTCCATAGGAAGATGAACAGGACAATTAAAACAATGTACGGTATCATAGATGCCCACCATGGAATTTCCGGAGGTGGTGGGAAATCATAATCCTCTATAATACCTTTGGCATATTGCTCTTCAATCTCGTCACCAATATCAGAAATAAAAAGAGTAAAGCTAGGCAGAATTTTTTCTTTTATTGTTCCATCTTTTAATGTTAATTTTAGCTTTGTGCCATCAAGCACAAGGTTTGTAACCTGTTCTGTTCTAATTAAATCAAGTGTTTTTGCGTAACTTAAGTTTTCTGATGGTGTTTTGTTATATACAAATGTAAGTACCAGAATAAGAAGTAGTAGCATACCTGCATAGAATCCTAAGCTTTGTGCGTTTTTTTTCAAGTGTAGTTACCTCCTTAAGGTTTAAAACATATTTAGGTTTTAACCTTTTTCTCTGAATTTTAGTTGGGTCGCCTTGTTTACTCGTAAATTTTGGGGTGAAGAATTCCAATATATGGTAAGTTTCTATATTTTTCTGCGTAGTCAAGACCATATCCAACAACAAATTCATCAGGAATATTAAAACCGTTGTAATCAACCTTAACTTCAACCTTACGCCTTTCAGGCTTGTTTAAAAGTGTGCATAACTTTATGCTCTTAGCATTTTTGCTCACCAAAAGTGATGTGATGTAGCTAAGAGTAACTCCGCTATCCAATATGTCCTCTATTATTAGTATGTCTTTATCTGATATATCTATGTCTAAATCTTTAATGATTTTAACGGTACCGCTTGATGTTGTGCCCTTACCATAGCTACTAACGCTCATAAAATCTATACCGGCATCTACTGTGATATTACGCATAAGGTCACTCATAAAAACTACCGAGCCTTTTAGCAAACCAACAAGAAACAGATTTTTTCCCTCGTAATCTTTGGAAATTTGAGCACCTAACTCTTTGACCTTTTCGTCTATCTGTTCCTTCGTTAAAAGAATGCTTTGTAAATCTTCCCTCATATTCTTACTCCATTTTCATAAATTTTATTTCTATACTTAAAAAAGTTTTTGTGTTTTCGTCCGGAATAAACCTGTCATCTGCACCAAGCCCTTCCACATAAAAAATTTTGTCATCACTTAAAAAAACAGGCAAAAGATGTCGAATACTTTTTTCTATTTTTTTTTCTATCATAAATTTTTTTATACTCTTATGGCATCCGCTTTTAGCAGGCAAAAACACATCCTTACTCTTTCTACTCCTAATAACAATACTATTTCCTATTTTATCATAATCTAAAATATTAGTCATTAAATTTTTTTGAATTTTATCCATTTTATTGTCAAAAATATTAAAATATATTTGGAAATTAGGATTTATTAATGTAAAACTTGTATTCTCTTTTGTTATTTCATAATAAAAATTTGTTTGACCTGTTGCATCACGCTCTCTAAAATATAGTTTATCATAGTTCGCTACACCTATCATATTATTTGGCAATGCAATTTCCTTAGTTCCCATATTGTTTTCGCACAGAGAAATTATGCTTTCTATGTGCGTCTTTTCTAATGAATTTGACCCCAAGGATGATTTTAAAACACGAGTTTTAATAGCTTTATTTAGTTTATTAAATGTTGGTATATCTATTTTTCCATCTAACATATTAGATAAATATTCCATCGCCTGCTCATCTAAAAAGTCGCAATCTTCTTTTATATTTTCAATACACCTAAGGAAATTATCAACATAATTTTCGTTTATTTGCGCCAATATTGGTACAATTATATTCCTAATTTTATTCCTATTGTAATTATTTTGCTTATTGGTTTCGTCTGTTACAAATTTTTCATTTAATTCATTCAAGTATTTTTCAATGCTCGTCCTTTTCGTCCGAATTAGTGGGCGAATAATGTTCCCCCTAACCGGAGGAATTGATGCAAGCCCAGCTGTGCCACTCCCACGTGCTAAGTTAAGGATTAGTGTTTCCACGCAGTCATCACCGTTGTGGGCTGTTGCAATTTTGGTGCACGATTTTTCCGTCGCAAACTTTGCAAACTCGCTATATCGAACGTCCCTCCCCGCCAGCTCTAAGGATTTTTTTTCATTTTTTGCAATTTTATTAATATCTCTACTAATAGAAATAAACTCAACACCAAGCCTTTCACACAAGCTTTTACAAAAGAGCTCGTCCGACTTTGCACTTTCGCGCAAATTGTGGTTTATATGAATAGCCATTAATTCTATGTTATAATACCCCTTAAGTGCGCACAGCGCAACAAGAAGTGATGTGGAATCAGCACCGCCCGAAAGCCCAACCAAAACCCTGTCACCATTTTCAAGCATATTATATTTTTCTATAGTCTTTTTGATTCCATCAATCATTATACACCTTATCTTGTGTTGAAAATCTTGTGAACTGCCCCAGCCACTGCAAATTCACAGTGCTGGTTGAGCCGTGACGGTTTTTGGAAATAATGCACTCGGCAATATTCTTAGCCTCACTCTCCTTATTATAGTAATCATCCCGATATAGGAACATTACCATATCGGCGTCTTGCTCAATAGCTCCCGACTCACGAAGGTCAGAAAGCATTGGTCTTTTATCTGTTCTGCTCTCAGGTCCACGTGATAGCTGGGAAAGGCAGATGATTGGAACATTTAATTCCTTCGCCATAACCTTCAGCGCCCTTGAAATTTCCGATACCTCGGCAGTTCTGTTGTCCGTTTTCCTTGCACTTTGCATAAGCTGCAAATAGTCAATAACAACAAGCCCCAAATCCTTAATTCTTCGGCATTTCGCCTTAATTTCCAGTGTGTTTATTCCCGCTGAATCATCAATATATATCCTAGAGTTTGATAAAAGCGACGATGCACGTGCAAGGTTTGTCCAATCTTCCTCCCCTAGTTCCCCGGTTCTTAGCTTATAGCTATCAACCAGCGCCTCACTCGAAAGCATACGGCTAACAAGCTGCTCCTTGCTCATCTCGAGGGAGAAAACAGCAACGGCCTTTTTGGTTTTAAGCGCCACATTTTGCGCAATATTAAGTGCGAACGATGTTTTTCCCATACCGGGACGTGCAGCAAGCAAACAAAGGTCAGATTTATTTAACCCAACTATGACGTTATCCAAGTCCCTAAAACCTGTTGCCACACCCATTATATTTTCTTTTTCCGTTGCCATTCTGTGAAGCATATCATATGTTTCAATGATAACCTCACTTATAGGGTGAATGCCTTGGTTTACCCTACCCTCCAAAATGGAATATATTTTTTGCTCCGCAACGTC
>CAZMCJ010000043.1:6144-9126 GCA_964564795.1 uncultured Eubacteriales bacterium
TTCGTCATTGCCCTCTATGCACATTTCCTCAATCTCACCTGCTGCGGTGATAAGCTTTCTTAGGTTGCTTTTTTCCTCTACTATTTTGCAGTAGCTTTCTATATTGGAGGCAGTTGGCACAAATTCCACAAGTGAGATTATGTACTCCCGACCGCCTGCGCTTTCATAGTCGGATCGGATTTTAAGCTTTTCTATAAGGCTAACCAAATCAATCTTTTTGCCTTCGTTATAGAGTTCCTCCATAGCTTCGTATATTAATTTGTGTTCTCTTACATAAAAATCCTCGCTATGAAGAACCGAAACAACCTCGTTCATTCTTTCGCTATCGATTAAAACACCGCCAAGGACGGACATTTCCGCTTCTAGTCCATATGGCATTTGTTTTAGCATTAAATCCCGCATTTTGTCCCTCCACTATTCTTGAGTAACTTTAACCTTAACCTCTGCTGTAACTTCAGGGTGCAATTTAATTTTTACATCGTACTCACCGAAGCTCTTTAAACCATCATCAAGTTGAATTTTTCTTTTATCAATTTCAATCCCGTTTTTCTCTTTCAGCTCCACTGCAATTTCCTTTGATGTAATGCTACCAAAAATCTTTCCGCTTGTGCCTCCCTTTGCGCTAAGCTCCACAGTGATTGATTTTAGCTTTTCTGCAATTTCCTTGCACGCTTTAAGCTCTTGTTCCTTTTTAAAATCAAGGGCAAGTTGCTTACCTTTTAGGTCGTTTAGGTTAGCTTTATTAGCCTCTATTGCAAGACCCTTTGGAAAAAGAAAGTTTCTAGCGTATCCATCGCTAACATTAACCTCTTGCCCCTTTTTGCCTTGACCCTTAACATCTTCTTTTAAAATAACTCTCATCTTAAAATCCCTAACCTTTCTGTATATAAATTTAAATTTTTCCTTCTGCTATTTCTTTTTCTATGTCCTTTTCAACTCCAATGGCACTCAAAAGAGTTTCTCTAGCCTCCAAAACGGTTATATCCTTAAGCTGTATACCCGCCATTGTTTGGTGCCCACCACCACCTAATTTCTCCATAATCATTTGAACATTAATTTTTCCATAGGACCGTGCACTAATATGCACCTTCTCCCCAAATTTTGCAATTCCGAAAACCGCTTGAACACCCTCAACCGCCATCAAATCATCAACAGCAGAGGAAAAAAGCTCTTTAGTTAACTGTGTATGTGTATCATTAGCTGCACAAATTGCAATGTTACCTATAAACTCAGCACAGCTGATAAAGTTAATTTTAGCTTTATAATCATCCAAATTGTTTCGGAAAATTTGCTTTGCTTCCACTGTATCGCCACCCATACGCTTAAGGTAGGACGCAGCCTCGAAGGTTCTAACACCCGTTTTAACGGTAAATCCCTTTGTATCCAGGATAATGCCTGACATAAGTGCATTCGCCTCGTCTTTGTTAATCTTGCCATCCTTATCAAGGTAGCCTGCAATCTCAGCTACCATCTCTGATGTGGAAGATGCATAAGGCTCGTGATAATATAGCGTTGCATTTTCTATAAAGTTTTCGCCACGTCTATGGTGGTCAATAATTACAACTTTGCCCGCCGCCTTTAGTAAATCATAACTTTCCACAAATAGACTGCTATGTGTGTCCACCACGATTAATAGTGTTTTTTCCGTTACAATTGGTAAATTATTTGTAATGGAAATAAACACATCCTTGTATTTTTCACTTTTTTCCATAATTTTTATTGCACGATCAACGGTAATGCTCCTGGTATTTACAACAATCTTAGGAAATTTTCCATAGTTTTTTGCAATTGATGCAACACCAATAGCTGCACCCACTGCGTCCATATCGGAATACTTATGCCCCATAATATAGATGTTGTCACTTCCGCGTATTAACTCCTTTAGCGCAGTTGACACAACCCTTGATTTAACCTTTGTGCGTTTTTCAAGTTCTTTTGACTTTCCTCCATAGTACTCATATTTATCAGCACTTTTAATAACAACCTGATCTCCACCACGGCCCAATGCAATTTCTATGGCAGCTCTTGCATATTCATATTTTTGAACAAATGAATAACTTTCAACCCCTATACCGATTGAGATGGTAACAGGAATTTTACTCTCCCCAACAACAACCTCTTTAACATCCTCTAATATGGAGTATTTATCCTTTGTAAGTTGCCTGTAATATTGCTGTTCCATCAAAACAAGATACCTATCACGTGCAAAACGTTGTATAATTGCCCCTTGTTTTTTAGCCCAAGTACCCATAATCTTATCTATTGTTGCTGTTATATTTGCCTTTTCAACATCATTTTCTTGCAAAATAACTTCCTCGTAGTTATCTATAAGGACTATGGCAACCACACTTTTGTGGTCTTCAATATCTTTTTTTGCAATACACAGCTCTGTTTCATCAATAAAGTAAAGGGCAATTAGTGAAACATTATCGTCCTCGTAATTTTCCTTTATATACGAAGTGTAAACAGCGTAGTTACGCTTGTTGAACACTAAATGCGCCGCCGGTTCATCCCCCTCACTGTTTAGAACTGTATCCATCTCCAAAAATGGGAATATCTTTGTTATCTGCTTTTCAAAATAGTTTTCCCGAATACTTTCCAGCATATCGTTAAAACGCTCATTATACCATGAAATCTCCCCATTCGCCCTGATTAAAACCATAGGTAATGGGAAGTTAAGTATTGATTTTTTGGAAACAGAATCGACATTATATGTTAAATTGTCAATATATTTAGCAATATCCTTTTTTCTTAGCTTTGTTGTGTTTCTGTAATAGAAGTAAACTAAAATAAAAATTATAAGTTCCCCTACGAACAGATAAAAATCTATAAATGAAGATGCAACAACAAAGAGCATAAGCGCAAAAAACAGCAACCTTACGCCTGGCTCAAACAGCTTAAATACTTTCTTATCCATCTTACACCTATTCCTTTAGTTTTCTATAATTAAAAATGCTATCCATCATTCCAATTGATATTGTT
>CAZMCJ010000044.1:0-9088 GCA_964564795.1 uncultured Eubacteriales bacterium
TATTCCCCTTAAAGTTTGTTTTCCTTATTATATTACATCAATTTTAAAAAATTTACAATAAATATGCAAAATAGCCTTTATTTTTCGGGCAAAAAACATTAGAATAGGGGTAAGAGAAAAATAAAAAATAACGGAGGTAATTATGATTACAAAGGATAGAGTTATAGAGGTGTTGAAAGAGGCGGGAGTTTTACTCGAGGGGCATTTTTTGCTAACATCGGGCAGGCATTCCAATAAATATTTGCAATGTGCAAAAATATTCCAAAACAGCAAATATGCAGAGGAGCTGTGTGAGGATTTGGCGCAGCAGTTCAAGGAAGATAATATTGATGTTGTTATCGGGCCTGCTATGGGTGCGGTGCAAATGGCATATGTTGTTAGCCACCATATGGGCACACCAAACTACTTCACTGAAAGGGTGGACGGCAAGATGGTACTTCGCCGTGGCTTCTCCCTTAAAGAGGGGCAACGTGTGCTGATTGTGGAAGACGTTGTAACAACGGGTGGCAGTGTTAAAGAGGTTATGGACATTGTGCGGGAGCTAAAAGGTGTTGTTGCCGGAGTTGGAGCAATTGTTGACAGAACAGGGGGCGCGATTGATTTTGGCGTGCCATTCAAGTCCGTTATTTCTATGAAGGTGGAATCGTTTGATGCAAGCGATTGCCCAATCTGCAAGGAAGGCAAGATAGACCTTGTTAAACCAGGCAGCAGAGCGATAAAATGAGCGTGCATAACGGTCATAGGAAAAGGCTGAAAAACCGCTTTTTAAAAGAAGATTTGGATAACTTTGAGCCAATTAATGTTTTGGAGCTTGTGCTTTTTTATGCTATTCCACGCAAGGATACCAACGAGATTGCACACGCATTGCTAGATAAATTTGGCACCATTGACAGGGTGTTCACCGCTCCCTTTGAGGAGCTGACAGAGGTTAGTGGTGTGGGGAGTGAGGTTGCAACACTCATTAAGCTTGTGCCATCAATTTCCAGATATTTTATTAAAGCCAGCGAGTTTGAGGGGAAGTTTATCAGGAATGTTGAGGACGCCTGCAAGTTCACTTACCCCAACTTTGTTGGCATTGTGGAAGAGGCGGTGCTGATGGTTAGCCTGGATAGCAAGGGAAAAATAATTGCAAAAACATTTATTGCAAAGGGCAGCGCTCACAGCGTAACAATTCTTGTTAGAAACGTACTTAAAGAGGCGATTGTTAGGAATGCAACCTCCGTCATTATTGCACACAACCATCCTGACGGTATTGCGCTGCCCTCTAAGGACGACTTAATAGCAACCGCCGAGCTTAAAAAATCCCTTGATGCGGTGGATGTTGTACTGCTTGACCATATAATTGTTGCAGGTGGGGACTGCGTTTCCCTTTCTGATAGTGGATTTATAAGATAAAAAGGAAAAAAGATGAACGAATTTATTTTAACCAGTGATTTCTCTCCAACCGGGGACCAACCACAAGCAATTGAGGTGCTTACAAAAGGTGTTTTAAATGGTGATAAAGAACAGGTTTTGCTGGGGGTAACGGGCTCCGGTAAAACCTTTACCATTGCAAACGTTATAAAGAACGTGAACAAGCCAACCTTGGTGCTTGCCCACAACAAAACTCTTGCGGCGCAGCTGTGCAGTGAGTTTAAGGAGTTCTTTAAGGAAAGCAGGGTGGAGTACTTCGTATCCTACTATGATTACTACCAACCAGAGGCTTATATTGCCCACACAGACACCTATATTGAGAAGGACTCATCAATAAACGATGAGATTGATAAGCTGCGCCACAGCGCAACCACCGCCCTTTTTGAACGGAAGGACGTTATTATTGTTGCGAGTGTTTCGTGCATTTATTCCCTTGGTAACCCTATTGATTATGCGAATATGGTTATCTCCCTTCGAGTTGGCGAGGAGCGTGATAGGGATAAAATAATAAGGAAATTAATAGAGATTAACTACGAGCGTAACGACGTTAACTTTGTTCGTAACAAGTTTAGGGTGCGTGGGGACGTTTTGGAGATTTTCCCAGCCTACTCCTCCGACACTGCGATAAGGGTGGAGTTCTTTGGCGACGAAATTGAACGTATAAGCGAGATTAACCCGCTGACAGGGGACGCAAACAAGACCCTTTCCCACGTGGCAATCTACCCTGCCTCCCACTATGTTGTGTCAAACGAAAAGCTAAAGGAGGCTATCGAGGAGATTGAGGGGGAGATGAGGGCAAGGGTTAAGGAGTTTGAGGAGGACGGCAAGCTAATCGAAGCACAGCGCATTAAAGAGCGTGTTAACTACGATATGGAAATGCTTAGGGAAACGGGATTTTGCTCGGGGGTGGAGAACTACTCAAGGGTGCTGTCTCGGCGTGAGCCAAACAGCTGTCCGACAACCCTTTTTGACTACTTCCCCGACGATTTTTTGCTTGTGGTTGACGAATCCCACGTTTCAATCCCACAGGTGCGTGCAATGTATGCCGGGGATAGGGCAAGGAAGGAATCGCTAATCAATTATGGGTTTAGACTGCCCTCCGCCTTTGATAACCGCCCACTTATGTTTGATGAATTTGTGAGCAAATTAAACCAGGTGATTTACGTTAGCGCAACCCCTGCACCATATGAGAGGGAGCGGTCAACCAATATTGTGGAGCAAATTATCCGTCCAACGGGGCTCCTCGACCCAGAGATTGAGGTGCGACCAACCAAAGGGCAAATCGAGGATTTATATGGCGAGATAATTAAACGTGTGGAGCAAAACGAGCGGGTGCTGGTTACAACCTTAACCAAAAAAATGGCAGAGGATTTAAGCGAATATTTTGAAAATATGGGGGTAAAAGCAAAGTACCTCCACTCCGACGTTGACACAATGGAGCGAATGGAGATTATACGTGATTTGCGCCTTGGTGTGTTTGATGTGCTGGTTGGAATTAACCTACTGCGGGAGGGTCTGGACATTCCCGAATGTTCCCTTGTTGCTATTTTAGATGCAGATAAAGAGGGGTTCCTCCGCAGCGAAACATCCCTAATCCAAACGGTGGGTAGGGCGGCAAGGAACGTGAACTCCTACGTTTTGATGTATGGCGATAAAATTACAAATGCAATGCAAAAAACGATTGACGAAACAACAAGAAGAAGAAAAATCCAGATTGAATATAATACCCGAAACAATATAACCCCAACATCTATAAAAAAAGATATTAGGGATATTTTGGAGATTAGCAAAAAGGAAACAGGCAAAACAAAAAAAATGGGCAGGAACGAGCGTGTTAAACAGATTGAAAAGCTGACGTGTGAGATGAAAAATGCGGCGAAAAACTTGGAGTTTGAATATGCGGCGCTGCTGCGGGATAAAATAAGAGAGTTGGAGCAGGGTAAATAAAGTGCTCGAAAGGCAAGGGATAAAATGCAGGATAAAATAGTTATAAAGGGCGCAAGGGAGCATAACCTAAAAAATATTGATTTGGTAGTTCCACGGGATAAGCTGGTTGTTTTTACAGGGCTTTCGGGCTCGGGCAAATCCTCCCTTGCGTTTGACACAATTTTTGCAGAGGGGCAAAGGCGTTATGTGGAGAGCCTTTCCGCCTATGCACGCCAATTTTTGGGGCAGGTGGAAAAGCCTGATGTTGATTACATCGAGGGGCTTTCACCCGCTGTGTCTATTGACCAAAAAACAACATCAAAAAATCCACGCTCCACAGTTGGAACGGTAACGGAAATATATGACTATTTACGTTTGCTTTTTGCACGTGTTGGTGTTCCCCATTGCCCAAAGTGCGGTAAAGAGATTAAAAAGCAAAGCCCCACACAAATTGTGGATACGCTGATGGCAGAGGGGGAAAAAGCCAAACTGCAAATTTTGGCGCCCATTGTGCGTGGGCAAAAGGGCACCCACCAAAAGGAGCTGGAAAGCGCAAAAAGAAGCGGCTACGTGCGTGTTCGTGTGGATAAAAATATGTACGACCTGGGAGAGGAAATAACCCTCGAGAAGAACAAAAAGCACTCCATCGAGGTGGTAGTAGATAGAATTGTTGTTAAAGAGGACAGCCGAAAAAGGCTGACAGACTCGGTGGAAACCGCACTTGCGCTTGGCAAGGGTATGGTTATTGTGGATGTAAATGGCGAGGAAATGACCTTTAGCGAAAACTATGCGTGCGATGATTGCGGGATAAGTATGCCCGAGCTGCAACCACGAATGTTTTCCTTCAACTCCCCATTTGGCGCATGCCCAAACTGCGACGGACTGGGTGATAAACTAACGATAAACGAAGATTTACTGATACCAGATAAATCCCGCTCCCTAAATGACGGTGCGGTGCGTGTTTTTGGGTGGACTCTTAGCGATACCACAACCATTGCATATATGTATTTCAGCGCACTTGCAAGCGAGTATAACTTCTCCCTTGACACGCCGTATAAGGATTTGCCAGCAAATGTTAAAAAGGTTATAATGTATGGAACAAACGGCAGAAAGCTAAAGATGCCGTACAGCAGGGAAAGTGGTACGGGGGAGTATATAAGCGAGTTTGAGGGGCTTGTTAATAATATGGAACGTCGCTACAAGGAAACAAATAGCGACTACGCAAGGGCGGAAATTGAAAGCTATATGACAAGCGTTCCATGCCAAGAGTGTGGCGGAAAAAGGCTAAAAAAGGAAATTTTGGCGATAACGGTAGGGGATAAAAACATAAGCGATGTTTCCACCCTTTCAATCGAAAAGGCGCTGGAATTCTTTGAGAATTTAACACTTAACCCTCGTGACGAAAAAATTGCACGTCAAGTGGTTAAGGAAATAAAAGGCAGGCTAAAATTTTTGCAAAAGGTGGGGCTATCCTATCTAAGCTTATCACGTGCATCGGGCAGTTTGTCAGGCGGAGAAAGCCAACGTATTCGCCTTGCTACCCAAATTGGCTCCTCCCTTATGGGTGTTTTATACATCTTGGACGAGCCGTCAATTGGGCTTCACCAGCGTGATAACGATAAGCTTTTGGAAACGCTGGAGCATTTGCGTGATATTGGTAACACGCTAATTGTTGTAGAGCATGACGAGGATACGATTAGGCGTGCAGACCACGTAGTGGATATCGGACCAGGTGCAGGCGTAAATGGTGGTTACGTGGTGGCGCAAGGAAGTGTTGCGGATATTATGGCGTGTAAGGACTCCATAACGGGGGATTACCTAAGTGGAAGAAAGGCGATTGAAATTCCAAAGGAGCGCAGGGCTGGCAATGGCAAAACCTTAGTAGCTAAGGGGTGTACAGAAAATAACCTTAAAAATGTGGACGTTTCAATCCCACTAAATACCTTCACTTGCGTAACCGGCGTGTCTGGCTCGGGCAAATCATCCCTAATCAACCACATCATAAATAAGCGCCTAACGAGCGAGCTAAACGGCGCAAGGGCAAACTGGGGCAGTCATAAGGAAATGATTGGTATTGAACACCTTGATAAGGTTATAAACATCGACCAATCCCCAATCGGGCGCACCCCACGCTCTAACCCAGCAACCTATACAGGGCTGTTCACCAATATTCGTGACCTTTTTGCGTCAACGGTGGAGGCAAAAGCAAGAGGGTATAAGAGTGGGCGGTTCTCCTTTAACGTTAAGGGGGGCAGGTGCCATGCGTGCGATGGCGATGGAATTTTGAAGATAGAAATGCACTTTTTGTCCGATGTTTACGTAACGTGCGAGGTATGCGGTGGCAAGCGCTACAACAACGAAACGCTGGAGGTCACTTACAAAGGCAAAAATATTAGCGAGGTGCTTGATATGACGGTGGACGAAGGGGTTAAATTCTTCGAGAATATGCCGTCAATTTTAAGGAAGATGGAAACACTTTCTTACGTTGGGCTGGGCTACATCAAAATCGGGCAAAGCTCCACAACCCTTTCAGGGGGGGAGGCTCAGCGGGTTAAGCTTGCAACTGAGCTTTCAAAACGTTCCACAGGCAAAACAATTTACATTCTGGACGAGCCGACAACGGGTCTGCACGTGGCAGACGTCCACAAGCTTATAACGGTTTTGCAAAAGCTGGTGGAGGCGGGCAACACAGTTTTGGTAATCGAGCATAATTTGGATATTATAAAAACAGCGGACTATATAATTGACTTAGGACCCGAGGGAGGGGACAAGGGCGGATTTATAGTTGCCGAGGGAACGCCTGAGGAAGTTGCAAAATCACCCAAGTCTTATACGGGGCAATATTTAAAAAAGGTGCTTAATGCAGAAAGTACACCAAAATAGTATAACTTGTGTTAAAAGTCTTTACATTTAAATAAAAGATGGTATAATAAGGATATAAATTTTAAATTTGAAAGGTGGATACTATTATGGCAATTTATGTTTGTAGCGTATGCGGATACGAATATGACCCTGCAGTTGGTTGCGAGGAGCAAGATGTTGCACCAAACACAGCATGGGAAAATGTTAAAGAAGATTTCGTATGCCCAATATGCGGCGTAGGAAAAGAGCTTTTTGAAGCAAAATAATAAATAAGAACGCTGCTTTAAATGGTAGCGTTTTTATAATATAAGGAGGAATAATATGTCAGCAATAAAGCTTAAAGAGGGGATTTACAGCGTTGGTGTGCTAAACCCAAACCTTCGGGTGTTCGACATAATAATGAAAACCGATTACGGCACAACCTATAACGCATACATCGTTAAGGGGAAGGATAAAACGGCACTTATTGATGTTAGCCACGCAAAATATTTCGAGGAATTCGCCCTTAATGTGGAGGAAGTTTGCAGCCTTTCAGATATTGATTATATAATTATAAACCACACCGAGCCTGACCACTCGGGCGCACTTTCACAGCTGCTTGATAAAGCGGTAAATGCAACAGTTTTGGGCAGCGCCGCAGCAGGCATTTACCTTAAGGAAATCACCAATAGGGATATGAACTTTAAGGTGGTTAAGGATAACGAAACGCTGGATTTAGGGGGCAGAACATTAAAGTTTATCTCTGCGCCTTTCCTTCACTGGCCGGATACAATGTTCACCCTAGTTGAGAACGAGGGGGTTGTTTTCACGTGCGATTTCTTTGGGTGCCACTACTGCGAGCCAAGAATGATTGACAAGTTTATTACCTATAAAGAAAAGTACGATGATGCACTAAAATATTATTACAGTGCAATTTTTGGGCCCTTCGCACCTTATGTTCGCAGCGGACTTGCAAAGATTGATAAGATGGAGTTTGACTATGTTTGCACAAGCCACGGGCCAATTCTGACAAAAGAGGTATTTCCAGAGGTTAAAGCAAAGTATGTGGAGTGGAGCCGTGAGCGTAAGAATGAAAAGAAAACGGTGGAGATTTTTTATGTTTCCGCATATGGCTACACAAGGCGTCTTGCGCAAGAGATTAAAAAAGGAATTGAAAGCTCGCTAGAGGGCGGAGTTGTTAATATTTATGATGTAATTGAGCATGATATGGGCGCACTTGCGGCAAAGCTTGCTGCGAGTGACGGATTCCTAGTGGGCACACCAACCATTAATAAGGATATGGTGGCACCCATAACAAACCTTTTGTCACACGTTGACCCAATAAGCAACAAGGGCAAAAAGTGTGGTGTTTTCGGCTCATACGGCTGGAGTGGCGAGGGTATTGGCAACGCCGTTTCCCGCCTAAAGGCGCTATCATTGTGTGTGCAAGAGGATACAATGAAGTGCAAGTTCGCTCCGTCAACCAAAGACTTGGAGGACGCATTTAACTTTGGAGCAGAGTTTGGCGGAACGATATAATTCGGAAGATGGCTGGCACAATGATAATCCAATAATAAAAGGCTATGCATTTAAGCGCATAGCCTTTTTTATTATATATTGTATTATTCTTCGGCTTAAAAGATGGAGTGAACCCCCAATAATAGCTACTTTCATATAACACTTTGCTGGTAGCCATACCCATTATTAATAGTAGATGGTGGTAGATTTTAAATATCACACCAAAATAAGCAGTGCAAGGGGAGATATTTGGGTTCTAAAAAGCATAAAAATTAAAAATATTTTGTATTCCGACTAAGCCTCTTGTGGTATTTTTGCCTCTAAGCGGTAAATTGGTTGCCCAAGGTTTGAGAAATACTCCTCGTACTCCGTCATAATATTGCCAACAAAATCGCTTGCGTGCAAGTCGTAAGTCACGTTTGATAGGCGGAATTTATTGTTTTGGAATTCCTCTAGGGAAAAATCAAAAAGGGCACGGTTGTCCGTTTTAAAGAACAATTCCCCCTCGTTATCCAGCACGTTTTTGTACCGATTTAGGAAGTTTGTGTGGGTAAGGCGGCGCTTAGCTTGACGCTTTTTGTGCCATGGGTCAGAGAAGTTTAGGTAAATTCGCCTAATCTCCCCCTTCTCAAAAATATCCTCCAAAATCTCGGCATAGCCCAAAAAAAAGAAGATGTTTTTGCGGTCGGAGTCGATAATCTTCTCCGCTGCAAGCACTACGCACTCGGGGCTTTTTTCTATTGCGATATAGTTAATATCGGGGTTAATACGGGAAAGCTCCGCCATAAAAGCGCCCTTGCCACACCCGATTTCAATGTGTATTGGATTACTGTTGCCAAAAAATTCACTCCACTTGCCCTTATACTGTGTTGGGTTTTCTATAAGCAAGGGATTGCACTGCTCCAAACGCTTTGGGGTGCTTTTTTTTCTTTTCATTCTCATATTTTTGTATCTCCTAAAATTAATATTTTTATTTTAGCACCTTTTTGTGGTATAATCAAGTTAATTAAAGAAAGGTTCGGGCTGTAAATTATGCTAAAATTAGTTAATTTGGAGGCGGGAATGCCAACAGTGGACGAAGCTATGAAGCTTCTTAAGCAAGAGATTTCAAACTCCCAAAAAAATGGGGACAAGGTCATAAAAATAATCCATGGATATGGCTCAAGCGGCAAGGGTGGGCGCATTAAAACCTGCGTCCGATTCTTTTTGGAGTACGAAAAAAAGTACGAGAGAATATCGGACTATCTAAAAGGGGAGGACTTTGAGATTTTTAATAAAACAACGCAGAGACTCCTTATAAAATGCCCGGAGCTAAGCCGAGATAGCGATTTAAACCGCCACAACAGCGGTGTTACCTTCCTTATGCTATAAAAAAGGCTTATAAAAAAGC
>CAZMCJ010000045.1:0-8946 GCA_964564795.1 uncultured Eubacteriales bacterium
TTTGGTCCTACACAAGCACCAATAGGGTCAACGTTATTGTCCTTTGAATAAACTGCAATTTTTGTTCTTGAGCCTGCCTCACGTGTTATGGACATAATCTCAACGGTTCCATCAAAAATCTCTGGAACTTCTAATTCAAACAGACGCTTAACAAGCCCTGGGTGAGTTCTGGAAATCATAATTTGTGGACCTTTTGCAATTTTTCTAACCTCTACAACGTAAACCTTTGTTGTTGTGCCTTCCTTTAATACTTCGCCCGGCACTTGCTCCGTTGCCACCAAAACCATCTCTGTTTTGCCTATCATAAGTGTTGCGTTGCCTGTTTTTGGATCGACCTTTTGCACAACGCCTGTTAAAATTTCATGCTCGCTACTCATAAACTCTTGGTATATTATCCCACGCTCTGCTTCTCTGATACCTTGAATTATAACTTGTTTCGCATTTTGTGTTGTTATTCTGCCAAAATTCTTTGGTTTTAGCTCTACCTCAACCACGTCGCCAAGATTGTAGGTTTTGGAAATTTCCCTTGCTTCATCCAAGGTTATCTCCATCGTGTTGTCCTCAACCTCTTCAACAACAACCTTTTGTGCAAAAATCTTAACTTCTTTTTTTGCACTATCCATGGTAACTCTTATATTATCCGCCGCTTTGTTGTCCTTTTTAAGTGCTGTTAGGAGGGCTGTTTCAATTCTCTCTTGCATATATGCCTTTGGAATTCCTTTTTCCTTCTCCAGTAGTTCAAGTGCATCAAACAATTCGCTATTCATCTTTTTTCCAAACTCTCCTTCCAGATTAAAATTCTATATGAACCTTAACATTTACAATATTTTTCTTTTCTATTACAATTTCCCCTTCATCTTGCAAAAGGGTAATATCCCCATTATTATAAGCTAATAGGGTGCCGGTGTTGTTTTTGGAGTTATTAATTTTTGCAAAGGTTTTAACATCAACCACTTCACCTATATATTTAAGGAAATGCTCCTCTTTTTTAAGGGGTCTATCAAGCCCCGGGGAGGAAACCTCCAAACAATAGGAAACAGGAATAAAATCCATCTCGTCAAGTGGCTCGTCTAGCATACGGCTAACGTTTTCGCAGTCTGTTATGTCAACACCACTTTCCTTATCAATAAAATACCTAAGCACGTGGTTTCCGCCCTCTTTTTTAAACTCAACATCCCACAAGAAAAGTCCTAGTTCTGTGCAAACTTGCTCACCTAGTACCTCTGCTTTTTCAATAACACTTTTATTTTCCACCTATATACACCCCCATAACAATAACAAAGAGTGGGCTTAGCCCACTCTTCACACATCTTTATTCAACTACAAGTGCATTATAACACAAGTTTTAAAAAATAGCAAGCGTTTTTGCCATTTTGTTAAATCACCTTTAAACGCTTATATTCAAAGCTAAACACCACAATGGTCGTTATGGCTGCCAGAATATCCGCAACCGGCTCTGCAAAGTAAATACCGTTTACTCCCCAGTTTAAAGGGAAAATAAGCACAAGTGGGATAAGAATTATGATTTTTCGAAGAAGAGCAATCATAATAGATATTTTAGCCTTTCCCAGTGCAATAAATGTATTTTGACATGATATTTGAATACCAAATATCCACACACCCGCCATGAAAATCTTCATTTTTTCTGCTGTTAAGGCAATAAGCTCTACCTTATCTGTAAATATTGATGACACCTGTGCGGAAAAGAAAATCATCCCTAAACACATTAGCGTTGACATAGTAAAACAAATCTTTATACTAAGCAGTGCAGTCTCCCTAACTCTGGAATAATTTCCGGCACCATAGTTTTGGGAAATTATTGGTTGCGCCCCTTGTGTAATGCCCATAATTGGCATCAATGCAAGTTGCATTGCGCTACCAAGAACTGTCATTGTCCCAACATAAAGGTCACCTCCATAACGTAAAAGGCTTGTGTTGAATACAATTTGCACAAGGCTTTCGGTTGATTGCATAATGAAAGGGGAAAAGCCAAGTGCCACAACTCCCCTTAGTATTTTTGGGTCTGGTGTTAGGTTCTCCTTTTTTATCTTAAGTGTTGTTTTTTTAGAAAACAAAAAGTGTATAACCCAAATAGAGCTAATAAATTGGGAAATAACAGTTGCAATTGCCGCACCACGCACCCCCATATTAAACCCAAAAATCAAAATTGGATCCAACACAATATTAATTATGGCTCCAACCAAAACTGTAATCATTGCCGTTTTGGCAAACCCTTGTGCTGTTATAAAGTTGTTCATACCAAGGCTTAGCATAACAAAAATTGAACCCAAAACGTAAATCCCCAAATAGTCTAGTGCATATGGAATAGTTTTCTCGCTTGCTCCAAACATCATAAGCAATGGCTCGTTATAAATTAAAAATATAATGCTTAATATAACACCCAAAACTATTAGTGTGGAAAAGCATGTCCCCAATATTTTCTCCGCGCCATCTTTATTGTTTTCCCCCATTTTAATTGCCGCAAGGGGGGCTCCACCCATACCAATCATCGCTGCAAAGGCAGAGATTAGAATGATTATTGGAAAGCACACTCCTAGTCCAGTGATTGCATAGTCCCCAACCCCTTCAATATGCCCAATATACATTCTATCAACAATGTTATATAGTGCGTTTACAAGCTGTGCTACTATTGCGGGCATTGCCAAAGTAAATAGTAGCTTTGCAATATTGCCTGTAAAAAAATCCGGTTTGTTGTTTTTTTGCATTGTAGGTATTTTACTCCTTGTCCTTGTTTCTTATATCTACCCGTTTTATTTTTCCGCTTATTGTTTTTGGTAGCTCGTCCACAAACTCAATAATTCGTGGGTATTTGTATGGTGCTGTTACCTTCTTAACGTGGTTTTGCAGTTCCTTTACAAGTTCCTGTGAGGGAACATAGCCTTTATTTTTTGTTAGTACAACCGTTGCCTTTACAACTTGACCACGAACAGGATCAGGAACCGCAGTGATTGCAGCCTCTAAAACCGCATCATGCTCTAGCAGTGCGCTTTCAACCTCAAAAGGACCTATGCGGTAGCCACTACTTTTTATAACGTCGTCCCCTCTGCCCTCAAAGAAGATGTAACCTTCCTCGTCTTGCCACGCCATATCACCTGTATGGTAGTAGCCGTCCTTAAATGCTTGGGCAGTTTTTTCCTCGTCTTTATAGTAGCCAAGGGTCAATCCTGCCGGTAGTCCATCTTTAATAGGCAAACAAATTTCCCCAACTACTCCATAATCACATTCCTCGTTATGCTCGTTGATTATTTTTGCGTTAAAGTGTGGACAAGGTCTGCCAGTGGAGCCTGCTTTAGGAGAGATGAATGGGAATGTTGCCAAAACAACACACGTTTCCGTTTGGCCAAACCCCTCTTTAATCTCAAGCCCCGTCATCTTTTTCCACTTTTTAAAAACCTCTGGATTTAGAGGCTCTCCTGCTGTACAGCAATACTTAAGGGCGGATAAATCGTAGCTTGCAAGGTCATCTTGAATTAAAAACCTAAATATTGTTGGTGGCGCACAGAAAACGTTAACACTATATTTTGATACAACCTTGATTAGGTCTATCGGCTTAAATTTGTTATCATAATCATAAACAAAAATTGCCGCCTCGCAAATCCACTGACCATAAATTTTCCCCCAAGAGCATTTTGCCCACCCTGTATCCGCAACGGATAAGTGAAGGTCACCCGGAGATAAGTTGTGCCAAAATTTAGCAGTTAAGATATGCCCGAGTGGGTAGGCATAATTATGTATAACCATCTTTGGGTAGCCGGTTGTGCCCGATGTGAAGTAAAGCAGGAAGTTATCTTGCGCTGTTGTGGCTTCTTCCCCTGTAGGCCTTTCAAAGATGGTGCTTTGCTTTGCAATTTCCTCTTTATAATTTATATAACCCTCTTTTTCCCCTCTTACAACAATCTTTTGCTTTAGTGGTTGTGGTAGTCCACTCTCAGCCTCATCAATTATCCCCAAAATATCGTTCTCTCCGGTTGTGATAATTCCGCTAACATTTGCCGCCGTAAAACGATAAATAAAATCTTTAACGGTTAGCATATGAGTTGCCGGTATTATTACAGCACCAATTTTGTGCAGTGCAAGGGCGCTAATCCAATATTCGTAGTGGCGCTTTAGGGTAAGCATTATAAAATCACCCTTTTTTATTCCGCTACTAACAAAAAGATTTGCTGCTCGGTTGCTCTCTTGCATAAGCTCCAAAAAGGTAAAGGTGCGCTCCTCCCCTTTATCGTTGCACCAAACAAGCGCACGCTCGTCAGGTTTTTGCTGCGCCAGTTCATCCATAATGTCAAACGCAAAGTTAAAATCTTGTGGAACATCTATTTTAAAATCTTTTTTAAACTCTTTGTAGGACTTAAAATCCGTCCTGCAAAATTTATCTATTATTGGCATTTTATTCCCCCTATATTACAATTACTAATAATTTTGCTTGTTTACCTTCAAGCCCACGCATTGTGTGTGGGTATTTAGAGTTGAAGTAAAGGGAATCCCCTTCCTCCACCAAAACTTCGTGGTTTCCTATATATGCCATATAGCTTCCCTCTAAACAATAGTGGAACTCGTGGCCCTCGTGCTTGTTCGGCACAAGAGTTTCAAAGCTATCCGCTGGGTTAACATAAACCAAAAGCGGCTCCACCTTGCGGCCTGCGTAATTGTAAGCTAAGGATTTGTACTTGTAATCATGGCTGCGCTCAACCTCTATGCTGCTGTTAGCCTTCACAAGTGAATATGTGCTAAGGCGAGGCTTCTCACCTGTTAACAAATCTGTTAGCTCTACTCCGAGGGCGTGGGCAATGGCATATAGCACACTGACGGGAATATCTGTTCCGCCACTTTCGTAACGGACGTATTGCTCTAACTCCACACACGCTTTTTGGGCAACCTCTGCGACGTCATAGCCACAAATTTCCCTTAGTTCTCTCAGCCTTCTTGCAACATCTTTGATATGTTCGCTCATATTCCTTCCTCCTTAATAGTATGAAAAAAGGGTGATTTTCTCACCCTTAATTTTAAAATGTTTTTTAATAGTTGTATCCTAAATCAACCGCTTTTTTGTTTTGCTCAAGCATTTCTTCCTTACCCTTTGGTACAACCTTCTTAAGCGCTTCCATAAACACATCGTAGGATACAAAGTTGGTTTCCTTTAGCATCTTGCCTAGGATAATCATATTTGCAAGTTTTGCAAAACCGTTTTCCTTCGCCATTGCAGTTGCGGGGATTTTGAAAAAGTGAGCATTTTTGTTGGAGGTATCGTTTGGAACAAGTGTTTCATCAACGATGATAACTCCGCCGTCCTTTACTGCCTTTTCAAACTTTAGTAATGATGGTGCATTCATTGCCACAAGCACACTTGGCGCTGTAACAATTGGGCAACCGATTAAATCGTCAGACACAACAACGGAACAGTTACAAGTTCCGCCACGCATCTCAGGCCCGTATGATGGAATCCATGAAACTTCGCTACCGTTTTCCATTCCTGCATATGCAACAACCTTACCGGAGAAAAGTATGCCTTGACCTCCAAAGCCTGCAAGTAAAATATCATAAGTTTTGTTCATATTATTTTACCTCCTGTGCTGTGATGTCTTTGTATACACCTAGTGGGTAACGTGGCATCATGTTCTCTCTTAGCCAATCAAGTGCTTCTACCGGGGAAACGCCCCAGTTTGTTGGGCAAGTTGAAAGAACTTCAACAAGTGTAAAGCCTTTGCCCTCCATTTGTAGTGTAAAAGCCTTTTTAATGGCTTTTTTAGCATTTTTAATGTTCTTAACGCTGTCAACACTTACACGCTCTATGTAAGCAGGTCCATCAAGTGTTGCAAGCATTTCGCTTACCCTTATTGGGTTGCCCGCAATTTTTGTATCCCTACCATATGGAGATGTTTGTGTTTTTTGGTTTGGTAGTGACGTTGGAGCCATTTGTCCACCTGTCATACCATATATTGCGTTGTTAACAAATATCGTTGTAACGTTTTCCCCTCTTGTTGCAATGTGAACGGTTTCAGCTGTTCCAATTGCCGCCAAATCGCCATCCCCTTGGTATGTAAAAACAATGTTATCAGGGTGAACTCTCTTAATTCCGGTCGCAACTGCCGGTGCTCTACCATGAGCCGCCTCTTGCATATCGCACTCAAAATAGTCGTATGCAAAAACTGCACAGCCAACGGGTGCAACACCCACAGTTCTGCCTTCAATTCCAAGCTCATCTATAACTTCCGCAACAAGGCGGTGGATAATTCCGTGTGTGCAACCTGGGCAATAGTGAAGGGTTACATCGGTTAGTGATTTTGGTCTTTCAAATACTATAGCCATTATTTTGCACCTCCCATAATTTTTTCAATCTCCGCAAGTACTGCAGCCGGTGTTGGTACCATACCACCTGTTCTACCATAGAAATGAACAGGCTTTTCGCAATTTTGGGCAAGCTTAACATCGTCAATCATTTGCCCCATGCTCATCTCCACAACCAAAAATTCCTTGCAAGTTTTGCTTGCCTTTTCAATTGCTTCTTTTGGGAAAGGCCATAGAGTAATAGGACGGATAAAACCAACCTTTAAGCCCTTTTCCCTTGCCATTTTCATTGCTGATTTTGCAATTCTTGATGTGATTCCATATGCAACGATAACAAGGTCTGCGTCCTCAACGTCTGTTTCTTCCCACTCTGCACAGTTCTTTTCGATTTCCTCGTATCTCTTGTATCTTTCTATTACCAAGTTTTCAAGAGTTTGTGGGTCGATGAAAAGGGAGTTGATGACGTTGCTCTTCCTCTTCATTTTTGTACCGGTAGTTGCCCATGGCTTTTCGTAAGCAGTAACTTCCCCTTTATTTTCAAAGGAAACCGGCTCCATCATTTGACCTAGTGCGCCATCTCCCATAATCATTGCAGGAACTCTATATTTATCTGATAAATCAAATGCTTTGTATGTAACATCAACCATCTCTTGCACAGATGCAGGAGCAAAAACAAGAATGTGGTAATCGCCATGACCGCCACCCTTACACGCTTGATTGTAATCACTTTGTGCAGGTTGGATACCGCCTAGTCCCGGGCCACCTCTAACAATGTTGATTATAACGCAAGGAAGGTCAGCGCCTGCCATATAGGAAATACCCTCTGCCTTAAGGCTTATTCCAGGGCTTGAAGATGATGTCATAACACGTGCGCCTGCACCTGATGCACCATACACCATATTAATTGCCGCAACCTCGGACTCTGCTTGCAAAAACACGCCGCCAGCCTTAGCCATTTTCTTAGCCATATATGCCGCAACTTCTGTTTGCGGGGTGATTGGGTAGCCAAAGAAGTGTCTGCATCCTGCTAACATAGCAGCCTCTGCCAACGCTTCGTTGCCCTTCATTAATACTTTTTCCATATTTTTCACTCCTCCTTATTTCTCTACTGTTATAGCGCAGTCGGGACAAATTGTTGCACAAAATGCGCAACCAATACATTTATCCATATCAATTACTTCTGCAGGTGCAAATGCTTTTGAGTTAATGGTTGTTTTTGATAGTTGCATAATACCTTTAGGGCAAACCGTTGTGCATAGCGCACAGCCCTTGCACACCTCTTGGTTAACTATTGCTTTTGCCATATTCATTTCCTCCTAAAATATTTTTTTACAGCCAACTGTGTTTTATCTTAATATCAATTTCAAATAAATTTTCTATCTCCTTTGTTATTCCCTTTGCAACGTCTTTGGTTGCAACTGTCATAACAAGTGGCTTATCTGTTAGTCTTGCCGCCTTATCAGCATAATCCATAGAATTTAAAACCGTCTCGCTTGTCGTTTCATATGCAAGGTTTGTGTTGTTCACAAGCCCTGTGACCTTCAGCCTTGAGTTTCTTTCAATGCTTGCAACATACTCCAAAACTTCTTCCGGTGTTTTGGTGAGCGGCCTGCATTTATTAATCACGCAAAACATATCATACATATCCGCCCTAAAGCGAGATGCGTATGCCCCCAGTACCGTTGCTCCGTCGTCGTCCCCACCAATATCCAAAACAAATTTTGTTTCGCTATCTGCAAATATCCCTTGCACCTCCGGTGGTAGGGATGGAACGTCAACATTGCTGTTAGCAAACTGGGGGGTTATGACCTTTACCCCAGCCCGCTCTAAAATTAGCTTTGCGTCCTTTGTTCTAAAATAGGGGTTAACAGTGTCCAGATCCATAATGCACACCTTGTCGAACTCTTGTTTTAGTTTAAGGGCATAATTTATTGCAACCTCTGTTTTGCCACTACCGTAATGACCCACAAAAATAGTTGCATTTTTAACATTTTTTTTCAAGATAAATTACCCCCTTTTCCTTATGTGTTACTAGTTATTATACTATTCACGCCTTAAAATTACAAGTTTTAAATATGATTTGATTTTTTTTTGGGGCAATATAACATATTAGGCTAATAATTGCTAATTTTTTTATTTAATATGTAAAGATTGTTGTGTCAAAAATCACTCAATATTAATATTCTATAATGTATATGGTAATTTATGATGAAAGGGGCAACATATTTTGAAAGAGATGCAAAATTACACAAGTGGTTTTTTGGGCACAAATTCTCCAAAAGGCTTTCACTCTTATTTTGACGAGCTTTACAACAGAAAAATCTATAAGAATTTATACATATTAAAGGGAGGTCCAGGCACAGGAAAATCAACATTTATGAAAAAGATTGGAAATTATTATAAAGAAAAAGGAAATCAAGTTGAGTTTATTTTTTGCTCATCCGACCCACACTCGCTAGATGCAATCTTTCTACCTGAAATTGGCACCTGTTTTGTGGACGGCACATCCCCCCACGTTTTGGAACCCAACTATCCCATCGCAGTGCAAAGCATCATAAACCTAGGCGACTTTGTTGATGAAACAAAGGTTAAGCCCAATACCGAGGAAATTGTTAATGTAACTACCGATATATCCGCTCT
>CAZMCJ010000046.1:0-8932 GCA_964564795.1 uncultured Eubacteriales bacterium
ACACCACGTATGGCGATAACAGCGGCGGAATACTTGGCGTTTGAAAAGGATATGCACGTTCTTGTTATCCTAACCGACATAACAAACTATGCGGAGGCATTGCGTGAGGTTTCTGCCGCACGTAAAGAGGTTCCGGGCCGTCGTGGCTACCCAGGATACCTGTATACCGACCTTGCAACAATGTACGAAAGAGCGGGTAAAAAGATAACAGGTGAGGGGTCAATAACTATGATTCCAATCCTAACAATGCCTGAGGATGATAAAACTCACCCAATACCAGACCTTACAGGGTACATCACAGAGGGGCAAATTATCCTTTCTCGTGAGCTTTACAGAAAAAATATTATGCCACCAATCGACGTTTTGCCATCACTATCCCGTCTTAAGGATAAGGGTATCGGCAAGGGCAAAACTCGCCACGACCACGCCGACACAATGAACCAATTGTTCGCAGCTTATGCTCGCGGTAAGGAGTGTAAGGAGCTTATGGCAATTTTGGGCGAGGCGGCACTAACAGATATAGATAAGCTTTATGCAAAATTTGCAGATGAGTTTGAGAACAGATACGTTTCCCAAGGCTACGAAACTGATAGAAGTGTTGAAGAAACCCTTAATATCGGCTGGGAGCTGTTAAGGATTTTGCCAAAGAGCGAGCTTAAGCGTATTAAGGATAGCTTGCTAGAGGAATTCTACTCAAAAGAAAAAGAATAAAGGGGGAGAGCATAAATGGCAAGAATGAATGTAAACCCCACCAGAATGGTGCTTACCTCCCTTAGAAAAAGGCTTAAGGTTGCGGTTAGGGGTCACAAGCTTTTAAAGGATAAGCGAGATGAACTTATGAAACGCTTTTTGGAGCTTGCCCGCAAAAACAAGGCACTTCGTGAGGAAGTGGAGCGTCAATTAATGGATGTTTACGGCAGCTTCACCATTGCAAATGCTGTAACCAATGCGCAATATCTGGAGGAAGCCCTAATGCTACCAAAGCAAAGCGTTGCAATTGAGATGTCTAGCAAAAACGTTATGAGTGTTGACGTTCCTGTTTTTGAATTCAAAACAAAAACGGACGATATGGCGGATATTTTCCCATACGGTTTTGCGGCAACATCAGGCGAGCTTGATACTGCAATTGCTCGGCTGGCGGAGGTTTTCCCTGTTATGCTTGAGCTTGCGGCTATGGAGAAGGAGGCAAACCTCCTAGCGAGTGAGATTGAGAAGACAAGGCGCAGGGTTAATGCCCTTGAATACGTTATGATTCCACGTTTTCAAGAGACCATTCGTTATATTTCGATGAAGCTTGATGAGAACGAGCGTGGCAACCAAACAAGGCTGATGAAGGTTAAGGATATGATGCTTAAGGCAGCAATTGAGGAGCGCCAATCACAACTTCCACAAGGAAATTAATAATTAAAGGTAAGGTGATTTCGTCACCTTACCTTTTTTTCTCACTTCGCCTTCTGCGCACTTGGCCTTTTGCTCACTGAGACATTTGTTCACTTCGCCTTTTATTGCAACAGCGTAGGTCTGCTCTTGATAGAATAGGTTAGGATTTATACACATTTATCCTTCATAGCGCAATAAGGGTGGAATCTCCCCTGCCCCTTTAACTACTTAGTTTTCAGTTTCTCCATCCCGTATTCGCCTTATTTCGCCTACTTTTACTCGTAATAACTTGGGGATACCCCTCATAGAACATTTGCATGGTTTTTCGCACCTATAGCTCTGCGCAACGCACAAAAAAGAGTGGGCTTTCTCCCTCACCCTTTTAGGTTTCTCTGTCACGTATTCCCCGTTATGCTCCCGAATTTTGATTGCAATAGCGTGGGACTAACCATCACAGACCACTTGTAAGGGTTTTTGACCCTTACTTTGCACAATGCACAAAAAAAGGGGAGGGATTTCTCCCCACCCTTTAACTACTTAGTTTTTAGCGTTACTATTCTGCATCTCACTTTTTAGCTATTCAATTATTAGTTGTTCGGCTGCACATTCCTCTTTATCCTCACCTTTTTTTGGTGGATAGCCTGGTGACGGCAACGAGCGGGATTTATATGCACCTGCGTTTGGCACAAGGGTTTCCTCTTTTCGCTCCACATTGCTAAGGAAATTCTTCCCCTTAAGGGTCATTGCAATTATGCCCTGACTGCTCTTTGTAGTCTTTTCAGGCACAGCAAGGGAGTTCACAAGGAGCATCCTGCCTGAGCTTGCGGTTAGCAAAAATTCGCCCTCTGTCTTCACGTCAAAAATCTTGCAAATTGGGAATTTTGCGCAGTAAGCATTTTGCAATTTCTTACGGTTTGTTTTTGTTTCATATTCTTTTAAGGGTATCTTTGAAACCCTGCCATTTTCAAAAAAGAACATAACACTGCCGCTATAATCGGATGTTAGCACCGTTGCAACCACGCTCTCGTTATCGTCCATTGCAAGCTTTGCCGGTAGGAAATCACCCAAAACGCTCGCCTTTTGGTCATCAAAATCGCTAAGACGTGCCTTATAAACCTGTTGCTGGTTGGTGAACACCAAAAGGTGGTGGCGGTTGGTGCACTCCAATTGTTGCACAATTTCGTCCCCCTCTTTCAGCTTTTGCTCGCCTCCCATTCTAAGGGATATCGGGGTAATTTTCTTGAAGTACCCCTCCTTTGTCACAAAAACGTTAACAGCGTAGTCCGAAATTTCCTCCTCCGGCTCAATAACCTCAATATCTTCCTCATAAATTATCTTGGTCACTCGGTCCTTGCCATACTTTTTACTAACTTCCTTTAGCTCGGAAATTATAATTTTGCCAATTCTACCCTTGGTTTTAAGGGTGTCGTTAAGATCCTCAATCTCTGCTTTTAGCTTTTCCACGTCCTTAAGTGCGTTTAAAATATAGTTTTTATTTAGGTTTCTAAGTTTTATTTCTGCAATATACTCTCCCTGAATTTCGTCAATTAAAAAACCAATCATAAGGTTTGGCACAACTTCCTTATCATTTTCCGTTTCTCTAATTATTTTAATTGCCTTGTCAATGTCAAGGAGTATTTTTTTAAGACCATTAAGAAGGTGAAGCCTAGCCTGCTTTTTCTTAAGCTCAAAGTAAACTTTGCGTTTTACACACTCGGTGCGAAAAGCAATCCACTCGGTTAAAATCTCTTTAACACCCATAACACGTGGGGAGCCGGCAATCAAAATATTAAAGTTGCACGAAAAGGTATCCTCCAATGGAGTCATTTTAAACAGGCGGTTCATCAGCTTGTCCGCATCAACCCCACGCTTTAAATCAATGGTGATTTTAAGCCCACTTAGGTCGGTTTCGTCACGAATATCGGAGATTTCCTTGATTTTTCCAAGCTTAACAAGGTCAACAATCTTGTCAATAATCGCCTCCGCTGTTGTGGAGTATGGTATCTGTGTTATGTCGATGCAGTTACTCTTTTTATCATAGGAATATACAGAGCGTATTTTAAAAGAGCCACGACCTGTGTCAATAATCTCGTTTAGCGCACGCTCGTTGTATATAAGCTCCCCGCCGGTTGGGAAGTCAGGGGCACTCAAGGTTGCGAACACCCTGTGGTTTTCGTCACGTATAAGCTCAATTGTGGTTTCACACAGCTCACGCAAATTGAAGGAGCAGATGTTGGATGCCATACCAACCGCAATACCCATATTGGAGTTAACAAGAATGTTGGGGTATTTGGATGGCAAAAGGGTGGGTTCCTTCATTCCACCGTCGTAGCTATCCACAAAATCAACGGTATCCTTGTCAATATCATCAAATAAAAGTGTGGTGCTTTGGTCAAGCTTAGCCTCGGTATAACGGGACGCAGCGTAGGAGGTATCACGGGAATAGTGCTTACCAAAAGAGCCTTTTGAGTCCACATAAGGGTGCAAAAGAGCCTCGTACCCACGTGTCATACGCACCATGGTTTCATAAATTGCGGCATCACCGTGGGGGTTTAGCTTCATCGTTTGCCCCACAATATTGGCAGACTTTGTTTTTTTGCCGGTAAGTAGACCCATATTATACATAGTGTATAATAATTTACGATGAGACGGCTTAAAACCGTCAATCTCCGGTATTGCACGAGAAATTATAACACTCATAGCATAGGGCATATAATTTTCTTCCAGTGTCCTTGTAATAACTTGCTTTTCAATTATAATTTGTGGGGTGCTCATATTCTCACATCCTTAAATATCGGCGTTTTGGATGTACTTGTAGCCAAAATCGCTTATAAAATCTTTTCTTCCCTGAAGGTTGTCCCCTAAAAGCAGGTCAAACATCTTTCGTGTTTCCTCCTCGTCAGTTGGCATAACCTTAATCAGGCGGCGAGTTTCGGGGCACATTGTGGTTTTCCACAGCATATCGGGGTCATTCTCGCCCAATCCCTTGGAACGGCTGATATCGTACTTATCGGTGATTTTTTCTAAAATATCCGACTTTTCCTTTTCGTTGTAGGCAAAGTAGCTTTTCTTCCTTGTTGTGATTTCGTAAAGGGGAGATTCCGCAATATAAACCTTGCCCATCTTGATTAGGGTTGGCATAAGGGAGTAAATCATCGCCAAAATCAGGGTGCGAATTTGGAATCCGTCCACATCCGCATCGGTGCAAATTATAACCTTGCTCCACCTAAGTGCGTCGATATCAAACTCATTCGCTCCACCTTTTTTGGTCTTAATCTCCACACCGCACCCCAAAACCTTTATCAAATCGGTTATGATGTCGCTTTTGAAAATCTTATCGTAGTCCGATTTTAGGCAGTTTAGTATTTTGCCCCGCACGGGGATAATCGCCTGAAAATTGGAATCACGTGCAAGCTTACACGAGCCGAGGGCGCTATCTCCCTCCACTATGAAAACCTCCCGCTTAAAAATGTCCTTAGTTCGGCAATCCACAAACTTTTGCACACGGTTTTGAATATCCAAATTGCCCGATAATTTTTTCTTTATCGCAATCCGTGCCTTCTCCGCATTTTCACGAGAGCGCTTGTTTATAAGAATTTGGTCAGCGATTTTAAGCGCATCTAAGTTATTTTCTATAAAGAAAATCTCAAGCTTGGAGCGGATAAATTCGTTCATAGCATCGCCGATAAACTTGTTGTTAATCGCCTTTTTGGTCTGATTTTCGTATGATGTATGGGTAGAAAACGAGTTTGTTACAACAACAAGAGCGTCCAAGCAATCCACAATTGATATCTTGCTTTCGTTTTTATTATACTTGTTGTTTGCCTTTAGAAAGGAATCCATCTCCCACAAAAAGGCACTGCGAACAGCTTTATCAGGAGAACCGCCATACTCTAAAAAGGAGGAGTTGTGGTAGTACTCCGCCATATTAACGGTGTTATTAAAAGTAAAGGCAAAGGAAATTTTAACCTTGTAATCGTCCTTATCCGCCCTGTCCCGCCCAACACGCTCGCATTCGGAGTATTGAATGGGGCAGAGATTGTTTGTACCATCGGTAAACTCTGCTATGTAATCAACAATTCCATTTTCATAGTAGTATTCCTTAGAGCCCTCTCCCTCTATATTAAAGATAAACTTTAGCCCCTTATTAACAATCGCCTGCCTGCGCAAAATATCCTCGAAGAATGAGGGGGGGATATCAATCTCGGTAAATACTTCCAAATCGGGTTTCCACTTAATTAAGGTGCCCGTTTGACGGCGCTTGTGTTCTGTTTTAATCATATCCCCTGCAATTTCGCCCTTTTTAAAGGCTAGCTCGTACCTAAATCCATCACGATGAACAACAACGTCCATATATTCGGAGGCATACTGGGTTGCACAAAGCCCAAGGCCGTTAAGCCCTAAGGAGAATTGGTAGTTTTCGCCACCATTGTTGTTGTATTTGCCACCGGCATAAAGCTCACAAAACAAAAGCTCATAGTTGTAGCAATTTTCCTTTTGGTTAAAATCAACGGGAATTCCACGCCCAAAATCCTCGATAGAGATGGAGTTGTCCTTATATTTTGTAACGATAATTTCGCTGCCATGTCCCTCACGTGCCTCGTCAATAGAGTTAGAGAGGATTTCAAAAACGCTGTGGCTACAGCCCTCAAGCCCATCTGAGCCAAAAATAACCCCGGGGCGCAGGCGCACTCTATCCGCACCCTTTAAGGAGGAAATGCTTTCGTTGCCGTATTCAATCACCTTTTTTGCCATGCCAAACCTCCTTATATCGTAAAAGTCTAATTATCATTATATATTCTACAATATATGCAAGGAAAAATCAAGTGGCAGGCTAGATACAGCGTTTTTTGGACAAAAAAAGCGGCGACGCCACCCGCAAAATTTTGCTTTTACGTGGGCTTTGCTTGCTACGCAAAAAACCACAAAAAGATGTCGGTGCAACACCATGCACCGACATCTTAGGGGTAAAGACTAGCAGCAAGTGTTTCCGCCGCAACCATTGCCACAACCATTGTTGCCGCAACCGCAACCGCTGTTGCCGTATCCACTACCGCAGCAGCAGATTAGAACGATGATTATAAGGATAATCCAGCAGGAAGAGCCTCCACCAAAAATACCATTGTTGTTACACATATATGTTTCCTCCTAATTTGTTTTTACACTATATATTATGTTTCTATCTTTATTTGGTGATTACTTTTTTAAAAGTAAAAAATGTGTTATAATGCAACCATAAAGACGAAAAATAAGTAGTGATACCATAGTATATTAAGAAGGGTAAAAAAGTGTTATGGAAATTATTGAAAAAAATGAATTAATTATTATAAAAGGTGTTTTGGACTTCAATTTGGAGCAAATTGTGGATTCCGGGCAAGCCTTTCGCTTCTATAAGATGGGTGAGGGGTATGTCCTTGTTGCCTTTGGACGGGTGATTGAAATTAAAAAAATAAATGATGATATAATTATAGAAAACTCCAGTTTGGAGGATGTTTCTAACATTTGGGTGGATTATTTTGATTTAAAGCGTGATTATGGCGAGATTAAAAATGTCTTTTTAAAGGATAGCGTTATGATTAGCGCAATCGAATATGGAAGCGGAATAAGGATGCTTGCACAAGATAAGTGGGAGATGCTAATTACCTTTATAATCTCACAGCAAAATAATATCCCACGCATAAAGAGCATAGTTAACGCACTTTGCACTAATTTTGGGGAGAAAGTGGAGTATAAGGGGCAAAATTATTACACCTTCCCAACTCCGAAGCGCATAGCAGAGCTAACCCTCCAAGATTTGGCTGTGCTAAAGTGCGGATACCGTGCATCTTACATACTGGAGAGTGCAAAAAAGGTGGTGAGTGGTGAGTTTGACTTGTCGGCGATTGATGATATGGATATAATAGAAGCTCGAAAGGCACTTTTAACCCTTAAGGGGGTGGGGATTAAGGTGGCGGATTGCGTTTTGCTCTTTGGTTATAAAAAGTTTAATGCCTTTCCTGTTGATGTTTGGATGGATAGAGTTATAGGTGTGCTATATGATAGGGAAACATTCAACCCCGAAATTTTCGGTGAATATTGCGGAATTGCACAGCAATATCTGTTTTATTATGCAAAAGGAACTAAAATCGGAAAAAAATAGATAAAACATTTAACATTTAACACTTTATTTTTTAATTAAATTAATATATAATTAAATTATTAAAATTATTATAAAAGGAGATTTATTATGCCATTAGTTAACACAACTGAGATGTTTAAGAAGGCTTATGAGGGTGGATATGCAATTGGCGCATTCAATGTGAACAATATGGAAATTGTTCAAGGAATTACAGAGGCGGCAAAAAAAGCAAATGCACCACTTATTTTGCAAGTTTCTGCAGGCGCAAGAAAATACGCAAACCACACATATTTGGTTAAACTTGTTGAGGCTGCAATTGCAGAAACAGGCTTGCCAATCGCACTTCACCTTGACCACGGAGCAGATTTTGAAACATGCAAATCTTGCATCGACGGCGGATTTACATCTGTTATGATAGACGGATCTCACCACTCTTTTGAGGATAACATTGCCCTTACTAAAAAGGTTGTTGATTATGCACACGCAAGAGGGGTAACAGTTGAGGGCGAGTTAGGCCAACTAGCAGGGGTGGAAGATGACGTTAAAGTTGAAAACCACAGCTACACAGACCCAGACCAAGTTAAAGAGTTTGTTGAAAGAACGGGCGTTGACTCCCTTGCAATTGCAATTGGCACAAGCCATGGTGCATTTAAATTTAAGCCGGGGCAAGAGCCAAAACTAAGATTTGATATTTTGGAGGAGGTTGAAAAGCGTCTTCCGGGATTCCCAATCGTTTTGCATGGCGCATCTTCCGTTATACCGGAGTTTGTTGAAAAGGTTAACAAGTTCGGTGGTCAAATGCCGGATGCAATTGGTATTCCTGAGGATATGCTTCGCCAAGCAGCAAAGCTTGCAGTTTGCAAAATCAACATAGATTCTGACCTTCGTCTTGCTATGACAGCAGCGATTAGAGAGCATATGGCAACAAATCCAGGGGATTTTGACCCACGCCAATACCTTGCACCGGCAAGAACAGCAATCGAAAATATGGTGCATAGAAAGATTGTAAACGTTCTAGGTTGCGAGAACAAAGCGTAAATTTTTTAAACATTATTTGGGTGGCAAAAGCTGCCACCCAAATTTTTATAATTTTTTTGTAAAAAGTTATTGACAAAACAGTGTAATGTATGTTATTATATTCAAGCGTTACAGGTTACCAAAACTTTATAATTTACAAGCGGGTGTAGTTCAATGGTAGAACTCCAGCCTTCCAAGCTGGTCGCGCGGGTTCGATTCCCGCCACCCGCTCCAATTTATGCGCCTGTAGCTCAGTTGGATAGAGCAACCGCCTTCTAAGCGGTAGGTCAGGAGTTCGAATCTCTTCAGGCGCGCCAATTCTCTTCTCTTATGGTGGGCATAGCTCAGTTGGTTAGAGCGCCAGATTGTGGTTCTGGAGGTCGTGGGTTCGATTCCCATTGCCCACCCCATTATTTT
>CAZMCJ010000047.1:0-6494 GCA_964564795.1 uncultured Eubacteriales bacterium
CAAATAACCAAACTTAATCTTTCTTTTTTAATGATATTGACATATTTTTGTTTTTATTGCTATACTTATATGGTAATAGGTATTACCTATTACCATATAAGAAAAGGAGGATCAACTGTGACTGTAAACTTTAGTGTTGATTACAATGAAGAAAAGGAATACAAGTTAGCAGACCTTAAACCTTTCGAGGTTAAGCTGCTGGAGCGTGTTATTGAAATTTGCCGGGAAGCAAGAGAAAGCGGTAACCACCCATTTGGCTGTTTGCTTGCAGACAAAGAGGGTAATATTCTTATGGAGCAAGGAAATGGGGAGGTTAGCCTTAACGGAGATTGCACAGCCCATGCCGAGGCTCTTTTGATGAGAAAGGCTTCTCAAGTATACTCTAAGGAGCAAATGGCAGAGTTTACAATGTACAACTGTGGCGACCCTTGCTCAATGTGTGCTGGGGCTATCTACTGGGGCAACCTAAAACGTCTTGTTTATATCGGCCGTGAGAGCGAACTACTTAAAATAACCGGGGACGACATAAGAAACCCAACCCTTAACCTTCCTAGCCGCGTTGTTTTTGCAAGCGGACAAAAGGAAATTGAGGTTCTAGGACCATTCTTGGAGCTTGAGGACAAGTTCTTTGAGTGCCACAAAGATTACTGGAATAAATAACTAATACATATTTGGAGGATTATAATAATGAAAAAAATACTTTCTTTAGTTCTTAGCCTTGCACTTTGTGGTGCAATTTTTGCGGGTTGTTCCGCTCCTAGCGCACCTGCACCTGCACCATCCCCTGCTCCTGCACCTTCTGATAAGGCGCCAAAGGTTGCACTTATCCTTGAGGGACCAATCAGCGATATGAGCTGGAATGCAACTGCTTATAACGGCCTTATGGAAATTGAGAAGATGGGCGCAGAGGTTTCCTTCCAAGAAAACGTTCCTGTTCCTTCCCTTGCTGATAGCATTGCAACATACGCAAACGATGGTTATGACTTAATCTACCTAAGCACAAGTACATATGCTGACGCTGGTATGGAGGCTGCTAAGGATTTCCCTAATACAAAGTTTATCCTAATCAACGGTAAGGAAAACACTGAAAACATTACTTCTTTGCAAATTGCAGACGAGGAGCAAGGTTTTATGATGGGCGTTGTTTCTGCACTAATCTCTAAGAGCAAGCAAGTTGGTTTCGTTGGCGCTATGGAGATAACTCCTATCATCAATGGTTCTAAGGGCTTTGTTCAAGGTGTTGAGTATGTTAACAACGGTGTAACCGTTAAAACTGTTTTCACCGGTAGCTTTGACGATGTTAACAAGGCAAAAGAAACTGCAAAGGCTATGATCGATTCTGGTATCGACGTTGTTGCACCAATGGCTGACCAAGCTGGTCTTGGCGTTGTTGAGGCTGCTGAAGAAGGCAAGGTTATGGCTGTTGCTTCTGGTATCGGTCTTGATAAGGTTGCTCCAACTGCACTTGCTAATGCTGTTGTTAAGGATAACGCTGTTGCATACGTTGCTTCTTACAAGGCATACCTTGACGGCACGCTTTCTGATGATGTTCTAAAGGTTGGCGCTAAAGATGGCGTTGTTTACCTGACAGAGTGGTTCCCAGGCAGAACTGACATCACTGACGATGTTAAGGCTCAAGTTAAGACAATCTATGATGACCTTGTAGCCGGTAAAATCACAATTAACCTAAACTAATTTAAAAAAAATGTGGCTGATGGGAAACTACCAGCCCTTTTTCTTCTTAAAATAATGGGGGGTGCCTTAAGTGAATACACTAAGAAAAAACACAATTAAATTTTTTGAAGCAATGTATTTCCCAATACTTGCAACACTTGCAGCGCTTTTTTTGGGGGGCATAATCCTTGTTATGCTTGGGTTTAACCCTTTATCCGCATATAAAAGCCTTTTTTTAGGAGCTTTTGGAAGTTGGGGGGCAGTTAATGAAACCCTAATCAAGGCAATCCCACTAATTTTTACAGGCCTTAGCTTTGCAATTGCCCGCAAATGTGGAATGATAAACCTAGGAGCGGAGGGACAATTTTACGCCGGTGCGCTTGCTGCAACCGTTGTTTCCACAATCCCACTACCTGTTCCCTACCCTTTCCATATTATAATCACATTGATTTTGGGATTTTTGGGTGGTGCGCTTTATGGTGCCCTCGTTGGAATTTTAAAGGTTAATTTTGGCGCAAGCGAGCTCATCACAACAATTATGCTAAATTATATTGCAATTTATTTTGTCAGCTTTTGTGTGACAGGTCCTTTGCAAAACCCAGTTAACAAGGATTTTCCGCAATCGGCAAAATCGCTAATCACCGCACAGCTGCCACGTGTTTTTGAAGGCTCTCGTCTTCATTATGGTATTTTTGTGGCACTTCTTGCAATTTTGTTTTACCATATCTTCCTTTCCAAAACAACTGCGGGCTATGAGCTAAAGGTTGTTGGGATGAACCCCGATGCCGCTAAGTATGCGGGCATCAATATTAATAAGAACACAATTAAAGCAATGTTTTTGGCAGGTGGTTTTGCTGGTCTTGGCGGGTGTATCGAGCTTATCGGTATCCAGTTTATACTTCGTCAAAATTTCTCCAACAACTATGGTTTTGATGGTATTGCTGTTGCACTTTTGGGTGCCAACAATCCAATAGGCATTTTTGTTAGCAGTATACTTTTTGCAATGCTTAGAAGTGGCTCCAACAAAATGCAAATGCTTGACAAAGTGCCCAGCCCAGCAATTTATATGATACAAGGTATGATTATTTTATTTGTTGTGGGGCGGGAGATTTTTAACTACAAGAATAAAAAAGCAAAGAACAAAAAAGGAGGCAAAAAATAATGGTTGATATTATAACTAGCTTTTTAGCATCAGACATTAGAACTGCCACGCCAATTTTGATTGCAGCCCTTGGCATACTTTACAGTGAGCGTGCAGGTATTGTTAACATCGGCGTTGAAGGGCTTATGCTTATCGGCGCACTTATGGGCGTTTATGGCTCATACTTGTTCGGCTCTGTTGCTGTTGGTGTAATATTTGCAATGTTTTTCTCCGCGCTTTTTGCCGCTATTTTTGGCTTTTTCACCATAACAGTTAAGGCAGACCAAACTGTTGTTGGTATGGCAATTAACATTTTTGCCCTCGGATTTACAACAACGCTAAGACGTGTTATATTTGGTGTTAGCACAACTGTTCCTGTTATAGACGTTTTTGATAAAATACCAATCCCTTTTTTATCAAAACTGCCAATAGTTGGAGAGGCATTCTTTAACCACTCTATCCTAGTTTATTTTGCTTTTTTGATGGTACCAATCACCTACTTTATTTTGCAAAAAACAGATTATGGTCTTAAGATTAGAAGTGTTGGCGAAAACCCAAAGGCGTGTGCCACAATGGGCATAAATGTTATTTTTGTGCGCTATTCGGCTGTTATTTTTAGCGGCTTGATGGCAGGACTTGCGGGCGCCTATGTCTCTATGGGACAGCTTAGCTTTTTTACTGAAAATATGATAGCGGGTCGTGGGTTTATGGCTCTTGCCGCTGTTGTTTTTGGAAATTACAGGGCAAAGGGTGTTTTGCTTGCTGTGCTTGTTTTTGGTGCAGGGGATGCAATCTCCTATCGCTTGCAAGCAATTAACTCCGGCGTTCCTTATCAGTTCCTTGTAATGCTTCCTTATGTTATCACAATTGTCGCCCTTTGTATGCTTGCCGGCAAAAGCAACCAACCGGCATCACTTGGTGTTCCTTACAATAAAGATTAGGGGGGATTTATAATGGCTTATCTTGAAATGAAGAATATAAAGAAGGTTTTTAAAAAGGTAATTGCTAACGAAAACGTTAACTTAAGCGTTGAAAAAGGGGAAGTTCACGCTCTTTTGGGCGAAAATGGTGCAGGAAAATCCACCCTTATGAATATACTATATGGAATGTATGCGCCCACAGAGGGTGAAATTTTCCTAGATGGCGAGCAACTGCACATTGCCCATTCTCGTGATGCAATTTCTAAAGGAATTGGAATGGTGCATCAGCACTTTATGCTAATCCCTACCCTTAGTGTTATCGAAAACGTTATTTTGGGTCTGCCCGAAAATAAAAAGGTGCTTGATTTAAAGACTGCCGCTGCAAAATTCTCCGCAATGGCAAAGGAATATGATATGGAGATTGACCCCTTTGCAAAGGTTTCAACCCTATCCATGGGTGAGCAACAACGTTTGGAGATTTTAAAGGCGCTTTACCGAGATGCAAAGCTGCTAATTTTGGACGAGCCAACCGCAGTTTTAACACCGCAAGAGGTATCCGCCCTATTTAAGGTTATAAAAAAATTAACTGCAAACAATCACACAATAATATTTATAAGCCATAAGCTAAATGAAATTTTTGAGATTTGTGATAGCACAACTGTGCTACGTCAAGGCAAAGTTGTTGCCACTATGAAAATATCCGAAATTAAGGATAAGCACCACCTTGCCTCCCTTATGGTTGGGCGTGAGGTTGATTTGGTGACCGATAAGCCCCCAGCCCAAACCGGCGAAACTATTTTGGAAATTAAAAATTTAAGTTACCGTAGCCACAAAAAAGTTAAAACGTTAGACGATATTAATTTGTATGTTAATCGTGGTGAAATTCTTGGTATTTGCGGTGTTGATGGTAACGGTCAATCGGAGCTTGTTAAGTGCATTACCTGTTACACAAGAAAGCGTAAAAAAGGTGAGATTTACATAAAGGGTGAAAACTGCATTGCCGCCTCCCCCAAAAAAATACTTAAAATGAATATATCCCACATACCGGAGGATAGGCAAAAAATGGGTATGGTTGGTGAGATGAACCTGGTTGATAACTTTATGCTTATGACCTACAAGGAAAAGAAAAATAATAAATGGGGTTTTATTAACCGTAAAAAGCTGGAAGCTAAAACGCAAAAAATTTGTGAACAATATAATGTTAAGATGTCGTCCATTTACGACACCGCTTCTTCCCTTTCAGGCGGAAACCAACAAAAACTTGTTGTTGGGCGGGAGTTTGATAGGAAGCCTGACCTTTTAATTGCAATGCACCCAGATAGGGGGCTTGACATCGGCTCCACAAAGTATATTCAGGAGCAAATTGTGAAGGAGCGCAACCGTGGTGCAGGTGTTATCCTTGTTTCGTCAGAGCTTGACGAAATTTTGGAACTTTCTGACCGTATTGCCGTTATGTACCATGGCAAAATTATTGCAACAATGCCTCAGAGCGAGGCAACAAGGGAAAAATTAGGGATTTTAATGGCAGGAATTAAATGTTAAGGAGGGTAAAATGGGTAGTTATAAGTTACAACGGGTTGATTTAAAAACACAAACAATTGAAAAATTGCTCGAATACATCAAGGATATGAACTTACTGCAATCCTCCAAACTCCCTCGTGAGGAGGAGCTTGCAAAGATTTTGGGTGTTAGCCGCATCACTATTCGTGAGGCGCTAAACTCCCTTGCGTCTGACGGGATAGTCTTTCGTCAACAGGGTAAGGGTACCTTTGTAAATACCTCGTCAATTGGAATAAACGTTAGCTTTACGCCCGCAAAACCATTCTTCCACCTAATTACTAGCTGTGGACTATCCCCAGGCGCCGAACACCTTTATGATAGTATTGAAAAGGCAACTTTGGAGGTTGCCACCGCCCTTTCAATAAATGAGGGGGAGGAGGTTTTTGCCTGCAAAAAACTACTTTATGCAAGTGGTGTCCCTTGCACACTGATTGTTGATTACCTTAATATAAATGACTTTGAAGAGGGATATTTTGATGATATACATCAGTATAGCGACTCCATATTCAAGTTTTTATACGAAAAATCCGGCATTAAAATCACGTGGGACAAGGTGGAAATTGACACAGTGCTCTCAACAGATTTGCCTGAGCTTAGTGCTTTTAATAACCCTGATGGTTCCCCCACACCACTGCTTTTAATTAAAGGCTTTTGTTGCGACGAAAACAATCGTGAAATTATGTATAGCTATGAATATATAAACACAAAAATCATAAAATTCAACCAAATAAGGCGCCGCGAAATTGTGTACTAAAAGCCAAAAGAATAGTTTATACGCTTCCCATACTGTGCAACTTATTCATTATATTAAAACTGGATATTTTGCAAAATAACCACCGCTAAAATTCCAATAATTAACGCAAACGTTGCTGTCTTTTGGTAGCCATGGCTGTGGGACCCCGGTATAATCTCATCACTTACAACATAAACAATTGCGCCGAATGTAAAAGCATAGAAAAATGCAGTTATCAGTGGTGGCATTGCGCCAAAAACAACACCCCCAATAACACCCGGGAGCATCATGAGTGCAACTAAAACACAAGTTCCAAAAGCCTTTAGCTTAGAAACCCCCATTGAAAGTAGAGGAATTGCCACAACAAGTCCCTCTGGGATTTTTTGCAACACCATAGAAATTGCAACAACCATTGCACTTTTTGTTATACCCTCGCTAAACACAATGCCTGTTGCCAACCCTTCGG
>CAZMCJ010000047.1:6504-6881 GCA_964564795.1 uncultured Eubacteriales bacterium
TGTATCGCAATTGCAATAATAAGTAACATAACCTTGTTACCACCCCTGCTTTTGCTCTCGCTCTCCACCATATCACCGTTTTCAAGGTGTATATGTGGCACAAACTTATCAATCATACTTATAAATGTTGCTCCGATTAGCACGCCTGCAATTCCAATTGCCATGCTGAATGTGTTTGTTTGCTCAAAGGCAGTTGGCAACAGCCCTTCAAATGCCGCTGCAAGCATTATGCCCGCCGCAAACCCCAAAATTGTATCATTTGTTTTGTGCGTTATATCCTTAAAAATAAATGCCAATGCCGAGCCAAAAATGCTCGCTAACATTACAAATACCCCTGCTATTATTCCGTAAAACATGTTTTTTCTCCTTATCTATGA
>CAZMCJ010000047.1:6891-8895 GCA_964564795.1 uncultured Eubacteriales bacterium
TTTCCCACAAGTAAAAGCTTGCTACTGTGCCATATGGCGAATACATTTGTTTATATTTCTTAAATTCTGCCTTTGGAAGTTCCTCTAATCCATATAACCTCATAATTCCTCGCCTTATAGCAAGATCATTATAGCTTAAAATATCCTTCCTACCTAATGAAAAAATGAGTAGCATCTCCACAGTCCACTCACCAATACCCCTAAGGCTGGACAAGGTTTTCATTATTTCTTCATCACCAAGGAATTTCAGCCCCTCAAAATCAATACCACTTTGCGCTATTCCCAAAATGTACTCCGCCTTGCGCTGGGACATTCCGCACTTTTGAATTTCGCTTACGCAATGGCTTGCAACGCTATTCGGGGTAATTTCCCCCACCAGGCTATCAAACCTTTTGCACACCGTTTGTGCTGCCTTATCGGAGATTTGTTGCCCTATTACACTATAAATAATTGAAGCAAATAAACTTTCATTTATAAATCTTTCAATAAATCCAACCTCGTCAATTATATTTGCTAGCATCTTATCTGCTTTTTTCAAGTAGTCCATTTCTTTTTTTCCGTAGCTGAAAACAGTCATTCTTCCCCCAAAATCATTTTTATTAATTATATCATTTTTTATAAATTTTTCCAACAACATTAGCCAATAAAAGCAAATTTAATATAATATTAAAGGAGGTGATTTTTATGGCAGAATTTTTGACATTATTCAATCAATATGCTCGTTCAGAACTTATGGTTTTGGCACCGGTTTTGTTTATAATAAACAAGCTGCTTTATGAAAGTAAAGTTAATAACACTCGTATACCCCTTATATCATGCGTAATATCTATAACACTTTGCGCTCTTTACACTTTATCAATATCACCACTTATAAGTGTTCATAGTGTTTTGCTTGCAATATTCACATCTGTCACCCAGGGTGTGCTTTTTGCCGGAGCAAGTATGTTTGCAGGTGTTTTAATAGACCCATCTTCCGTTCTTGCAATTGTTGAGGCTAGCAAAAATCCAGAAAAGAAGTAATAGTTACCCCACGCTTTTAATCAAGCGTGGTTTTTCACTTTACACCGCTAGCCTAACGGAGTATAATTAGGCTAGTACATTTTTAGGAGAATTTTATGATTTACATTGGAAATGATTGGGATGAACTTATTAAAGATGAGATCCAAAAGGAATATTACTTAAGTTTACACAAGTTTTTGGCAAATGAATATAAAACAAAACGTGTTTATCCAAATATGCACGATATTTTTAATGCACTTAAATATACCCCCTACTCGGAGGTTAAGGTTGTTATTTTAGGGCAAGACCCTTACCATGGGGCAGGACAAGCACATGGGCTTTGCTTTTCTGTGCAAAAAGGGGTTAAACCACCCCCCTCTTTAGTTAACATATTTAAGGAGCTCAAAAGCGAGTATGATATTCCCCTTCCCACACACGGAGAGCTGACAAAATGGGCGAAATCGGGTGTTCTACTTCTTAACACCTGTCTAACTGTTGAAGAAGCTCGTCCTAATAGCCATAAAGGCAAGGGGTGGGAAGTTTTTACCGATAAAATAATTACTCTGTTAAATAAAAAGGCAACTCCAACTGTTTTTTTGCTGTGGGGTGCCAATGCAAAGGGCAAAGCAAACCTTTTAAATAATCCAAAACACCTTGTTCTAACCTGTGCCCACCCAAGCCCCCTTTCCGCATATAATGGATTTTTCGGATGCAACCATTTTAAGCTGGCAAATGCTTTTCTTTGCGCAAATGGTGCTACCCCTATCGATTGGTCGATAGAATAAACGTTTCTATCATTACTTTATCTTTGGAATTAGTGTTTAAATCTTAACAGAGCATATCACCTATATTAAGTTAAAGCAAAAGAAGGGTATCACCGTTTGGTGATACCCTTTAATTTTGATTAAATTATTTGCTTTGGATATATTTATCAATAGCCTCTGCTGCGCTCTTGCCTGCGCCCATTGCCAAGATAACAGTTGCAGCACCTGTTACAGCATCTCC
>CAZMCJ010000048.1:0-8869 GCA_964564795.1 uncultured Eubacteriales bacterium
AGAGGCGAATTTTGCTATGTGGATAAAGATGCAATGGGAAGAAAACGGTTGTTCTTTGAAAATGCAGGAGGCTCACTACGCCTTAAAAAATGCGTGGAGGCTAAGGCAAAATTTGAGGAATATCCAGACTGCCCAGAACGTATACACGATACGGCAATAATGCTGAAAAACCTGCAAAATGAGGGCACGAAGGATATACTGGAAGTTATTTTTGGCGGTAGCGGCGGCTCGCTGATATCGGAGCTTAGCGCATCCCAAACTATGTTTCAAATGCTTGGAGCAGTGGCGGAAAATGTGCCGGGAACCAACATTGTAACATCTGTTTTAGAGCATCCATCAGCGTTTGATGCCGCAGCATATTATGCTCAAAAAACAGGAAAAGAGTTGCGTGTTGCAATGGCAAACCAAATAACCGGTTGCATTGACGTGGAAGAAGTGTTAAAATATGTAGATAAAAACACATGTCTTCTTAGCGTTATGTATGCATCTAACATTGCAGGCACTATTATGGATATTGAAAGCATTGTTAAAAAAGCAAGGGAAGTGAAGCCGGATTTATATGTTTTAGTTGATGCAGTGCAACATGCTCCACACGCACCAATGAATGTTGACGCAATAGGTGTTGATGGAATAAACTTTGCTCCATATAAAGCTTTTGGTGTTCGTGGGTGCGGCTATGCCTATGTTTCCAAAAGATTGGCAGAGTTGCCTCATCACAAGCTACTGGCAAAAGATGCAGATGTGTGGGAGCTTGGCACCCCAACTCCGGCAAATTTTGCTGCAGTTATCGAGCAGGTGAATTATGTGTGCAAAATTGGTGCAAACTTTATTAAAAGTGATGATAGACGCACCCTTTATGTAGAAGGTATGGAGCGTATTCATTTGCATGAGAGAGCGCTTTTGGAGCGTATGTTAAATGGAAGTGATGAGGTAGAGGGGCTGCGAAACCAAAATGGCGTAACGGTTCATATGGATTTTGAAGATTTAACCAAGCGTGATTTAATTATTGCAATGGCAATTGATGGGCTTGATTTTGTGAAAACGGTTGAGGAATACGGCAAGCGTGGTATCACCGTTTACGAGCGAGTAAACACCAGCGTTTATTCAAAAAGAATGTTGGAGGCGTTTGGATTGGATGGTGCCATTCGTGTATCACCGCTGCATTGCCACACAAAAGCAGACATTGACAAGTTTTTAATGGCAACAAAGGATATTGTAAATACAATTAAATAAAAGGAGAACAGCAGTAATGAAAATTGGGTGTGTAAAAGAAATTAAAAAGCACGAGTATCGTGTGGGAATGACACCAAGCAGTGTAAAAGATTATACGCTAAAAGGGCATAGTGTATTTATAGAGCAAGGAGCGGGCATTGGCTCGGGCTTTAACGATAGCGAGTATGTGAAGGCTGGGGCTACCATTTTAACCACAGCAAAAGAGGTGTGGGATTGCAGTGAAATGATAATCAAGGTGAAAGAGCCACTAGAGCCAGAGTACCCATTTTTTCATGAGGGGCTAATTTTATACACATATTTACACTTGGCGGCAGACAAAGCATTAACAGATGCACTACTAAAGGCAAAGGTTAAGGGAGTGGCATACGAAACATTGATAGAAAAGGATGGCTCTATTCCGCTTTTAAAGCCAATGAGCGAAATTGCAGGCAGACTTAGTGTGCAAGAAGGAGCAAAATATTTAGAGAAACCATTTGGAGGCAGAGGAGTTTTGCTAAGCGGAGTTCCAGGGACTGAAAAGGCAAAGGTTTTAATAGTGGGTGCTGGAAATGTTGGCGAAAATGCGTGCAAAATTGCAGTTGGAATGGGCGCTGATGTTACTATTATGGATATTAATTTGAGCAGACTAACATCTTTGGATAATAGCTATGGTGCAAGAATTCAAACATTAGCAAGTACGGATACTGCTATAGAGGAAAAGATAAAAGAGGTGGATTTGGTAATTGGAGCAGTGCTTATCCCAGGAAAGCAGGCGCCAAAGGTTATTAAAAGAGCCTACCTTAAAAATATGAAGCCTGGTAGTGTTATTGTTGATGTGGCGGTTGACCAAGGCGGATGCTGCGAAACAACAAAGGTGACATACCATGATGCACCAACGTATGAGGTTGATGGAGTTGTGCATTATTGCGTTGGCAATATGCCGGGAGCAGTGCCTAGAACATCTACTATGGCGCTGACTAATTATACTCTTAAATATGGTATGGAAATTGCGACATATGGACTGGAAGAAGCGTGCAAAAAAAATACAGTTATATATTCAGCAATCAACACCTATGATGGGAAAATAACGTGCAAGAATGTTGCCATTGGGTTTGACGCACCATACACAGAAGCAAATACACTTTTTTAAAAATTAAATAAACCTAAAACCCCAAACAAATTGCTACACGCTTCTTGTTTGGGGATTTTATAGTTTACTTTATCTTATGTTTTTTTCAAACTCCGACTTTAGCTTTTCTAGCGCCTTTTTTTCAATTCGGCTTACATAGGAGCGGGAAATATTAAGAACACCTGCAACCTCACGTTGGGTTAGTGGTTTTGTGTTTGTGATGCCGTATCTCAATTCTATTATGCATTTTTCCCGCTTTGTAAGCACGCTTGTGATGAACTCATAGAGTTTTTTGACTCTGATTTTAAGATCCAAAATATCATCGATATTGTCGTCGCAAGAAAGCACATCTATTAAGGAAAGGCAGTTTCCGTCTGAGTCACTATCAATAGGGTCAGATAAAAAAACCTCGGAATTCAGCTTTTTGGAGTTGCGAAAGTGCATCAAAATCTCGTTTTCCACGCACCGAGCGCCATATGTAGAAAATCTTACGCCTTTATCAATATTAAAGGTGTTTATTGCTTTTATTAACCCCATTGTGCCAATTGATAGCAAATCCTCCTGGTCTTTATAAGTGGAATGGTATTTTTTAATTATATGTGCAACCAAGCGTAAGTTATGCTCTATTAAGATATTTTTACTTTCCTTGCTTCCGCTACGCATCTTAAGGAAATGTTGATACTCCTCTTCAGCGCTAAGGGGTTTTGGAAAGGAGTTGGTAGAGCTAACATACAGTATTAGATAATAGCAGTTTGCTAAGAGATACGAAAAAATAGAAAAAAACATAACTTCTACTCCTTTTTGTGCAATTATATATTGTATTATATTAATATTTTATAAAAATGTTACTGAAACTCAAAATATACATAGATTTATATATGATTTTTTTAAAAATTAGTAAATAAAAGATTAATTTTTTATAGAATAACAAGTTCAAAGAATATTACCAAAAATAGTAGGATAATTTTTAGATTTATTATGATAAATTGTTATATAATTAAGATAAAGTAAAAATGATTTAAGGCAGAAAATGATATTTTAAAGGAGATTATAAAATGGGAAAAGAACTGATTTTTCAGGCAATGCAACATAAGCCAACAAAAAGAACACCTTGGGTACCATTCTCTGGCATACACTCCGGTAAGCTAAAAGGCTACACAGCAGAGGAGTTACTAAAGGACGGACAAAAGCTTTATGAGTCACTGATGGAAGTGGCAAAAATCTATGCACCCGATGGTATGCCAATTATGTTTGACTTACAGCTTGAGGCTGAAATTCTAGGTTGCGACCTTCTTTGGGCACGGGATAACCCACCATCAGTTGCAAGCCACCCACTAGAGGGTGAGGAGGCAAAAATTCCTTGCAAATGCCTAATCCCAAATAAGGAATCGGGAAGAATTCCTGTTATGCTAGAGGCTATGGAAAAGCTTAAGGCTTCTGTTGGTGATGAAATTGCCCTTTACGGACTAATCTGTGGACCTTTCACCCTTGCCTCCCATCTAAGGGGCACTGATATCTTTATGGATATGATTTTGGATGAGGACTATGTAAAAGAGCTAGTTGAGTTCTGTGCAGAAGTTTCTATCAAAATGGCTGAGCTTTATATTGATGCAGGAATGGACATAATTGCGGTTGTTGACCCACTTGTTAGCCAAATTTCCCCAGCTCACTTCGAGGCAATGCTTGCGCCATCTTTCACCGCTGTTTTTGATTACATCAGAAGCAGAAACAAGTTCTCCTCATTCTTTGTTTGTGGTAATGCTGCACTTCAACTGGAGGTTATGTGCAAAACCAACCCTGATAGCGTTGCGGTTGACGAGAACGTTGACATCGTAAAAGGTAAAGAGGTAACTGATAAGTACAATATCACAATAAGTGGAAATATTCCACTAACAACTGTTATGCTTCATGGAACACAACAAGATAATATGAAGTATGTTATCGACCTGCTTGATAAGGTTGACCACCATAACTTGATTGTTAGCCCAGGGTGCGATATGCCTTACGATGTTCCACTTGAGAACACTATTGCTTGTGCTCAAGCTGTCAAAACACCTGAGGAATGCAGAGAGATGATTAAAAACTACGAGGCGATTGACGATACAATGGATGTTGAACTTCCTGATTACCATAACCTTGAAAGACCACTTATTGAGGTATTCACTTTGGATTCCATTCAATGCGCAGCTTGCACATATATGATGGCTGCTGCAAACGATGCAAAGGCAAAATATGGCGATAAGATTGACATTGTTGAATATAAATATACTATAAAGGAAAATATAGCAAGAACTAAGAAAATGGGACTTACAAATCTTCCAACAATGTGCATAAACGGAAAAGTTAAGCACGTTTCAATTATCCCAAGCAGCCAAGAGCTAAATCGTGAGATTGAAGAAGTAATGTAGTTTAAACTAAATATTTTTGGCAGGCAGCAAGTTTTTGTTGCCTGCTTTTCTATTCTTGTAATAATATTAGTTTGTGATAAAATTGGGGTGAAGGAAAGAAGGTGGAAAGTGTGAAAAAAGTATTTGAAATATTTTTAAAAGTTTTATTTGGTACCTTTCTTACAATCATTTTGGCACCCATAATTATCTTGCCACTAGCTGGGGAGGGCCTGTTAAACCCTGTGGGTAGCCTAAAGGCGAAAAATGCACTCAACAACTATGTTGAAAATAAGTACCCTGGTGAGAACTTGAAAATATCATACCCAAGGGAGAATATAAAGGACGGAAGCTTCTATGCTAATGTGAAAGATGATGATAAGAACATCATTTGCACCTTTACTTATCACCCAGAAAGCGGAAATATCGAAGAAAACTAATGTAATTGTTGAAAAATTAACAATAAAGTGTTGACTTTATTTATTTTAAATTATACTATTATATTAACGCACAGTTAAACAATAAAAATAATTTACAACAGAAAGGAATTTTATTTATGAAGCTACTAAACAAGGTTGCAATTGTTACAGGGGCAAGCTCAGGTATCGGAAAAGCTACGGCTGAATTATTTGCAAGCGAGGGGGCTAAGGTTATAGTTCTTGCTCGTCGTGTTGAGCGTCTGGAGGAAATGGCTGCGGTTGCAAAGGCAAACGGGCAGGTGATTGTACCTGTAAAGTGCGATATGTCAATCGAGGCGGACATCGAAAATGCTATTAACGTTGCAGTTGAGCAATTTGGCACTATTGATATTCTTGTAAACAATGCCGGAATTATGGATAACATGACACCAATTCATGAATTAGAAGATGATCTTTGGGATAGAATTATAGAGGTTAACCTTACAGGACCTATGCGTATTACTCGTAGCGTTATCAACATTATGCTTAGAAATGGCGGAGGAAACATTGTTAATGTTGCATCTATTGGCGGAATAGCAGGCTGCCGTGCTGGCACAGCCTATACCACATCTAAGTTTGGATTTGTGGGTATGACTAAAAATATAGGATATATGTATGCTGACAAGGGCATACGTTGCAACGCTATCTGCCCGGGTGGAGTGGAAACTGAGATTGGAAACAGTCTGACTTCCCCAAATCCATTTGGAATGGGGCGTGTAGCAACTGCAATAAGCTCTAACCCACGCTCGGGATCATCAGAGGAGATTGCAACGATTGCACGTTTCCTAGCATGTGATGATTCTAGCTTTGTTAACGGAACAGTTGTTGTTGCTGACTCTGGCTGGACTGCTTATTAAGACATAATAATTTTATAAATATATACGCTAAAAACCCTGCAAGATATTTCTTGCAGGGTTTTTAGTTGGGGTTTTATAATATTTTAGGAGTTGGTAAATTAATAGGTTGCTTTAGCACTGTCCACTTCGTAGTACCTGTTTTCGCCTTCTTCAAGAGCGTTATAGAAGCTTTCGCTGTCCTTTTCGTCTTGCTTAGTCATAAGGCTAACAACTACCATTAGTATAGTGGAGGCAAGCATACCAATAGCGCCGTACCATGTTCCGCCTATGTTCCACACGAAGTATGTTAGCAAAACAACGATTGTGCCAACGAGTGAGGAAATGATAGCCGCTTGCTTTGTTGCCTTTTTCCAGTAAAGACCAAAAACAAGGATTGGAAAAAGTGGCATAACAATAGCGATGGAGAACATAATTAGTGTAAATATTAGTGCGGGTGGTTTAAGCGCAAGTGCTGTGCTTAAAATACCAAGAACTGCGATAATCATACGGTTAACAAAAGTTATTTTTTCTTTAGAAACATTTATTTTGAAGGTGTTTTTAATCAAATCCTCAGAAACGATGGAAGAAGCAACACTGAGGAATGCGTTTGCAGTGGAAAGGCCAACTGCTGTTGCACCAACAAAGAAACCAATCATCAAAATAACGGCTAGATTAGGGTTAAATGCTTGCACGAAGTTGTTTATCATATAAGGTATGATAAGCTCTGTATCAGCCGCTGGAAGTCCCGGAACAAGGGCGATACCTATAAGACCTATTAGCATAGTACCTGTCCACACTACTGCTTGAAGCACTGGTGTTAGGTAGGAAAGTGTGCGTTGCGACTTAAGGTTATCACCAAAGTAGCCGGAACGAACGAAAACGTGAGGCAACATAATTGTCCAACCGATTGCACAAGAGAAGGGATAGCCAAAGCGTGCGCTGTATGGCACCCAACTGTCAGGACCGGGGTAGGAAAAGAATGACCTTGTGTTATCCCAAATTGTGCCAACTGCCTTTGGTAGGGAACCATCAAAGCCAACTATCAAGCAGGCAATAACGATAACCCAAAGACCCACGATAAATAGCAAGCCTTGAATTGTATCAGCCATAGCAGCGGATTTTACACCACCGATTGTTACAAATACAGTCATAATTAGGCCAATTGCAATAACAACCATTGTGTAGTCCATTGCCCCGCCGGTTGCGATGTTTGCAGCTTTTGCAATAGCAACCAAAACAGAGGATATGTATGGGAAAGATGCGCCAAGGAAAACAAGACCTAGAATGGTTCTAAGTGCCGGGCTTTTAAAACGCTCAAAATAGAAATCAGCGGGGGTTGTAAAGTTGCAAAGTTTGTTTATAACCCAAACCTTATTCATTGTAAAGTGGCATATGATAGGGAATAGTGCGATGTAGCTCATCTCGGATAACCAGTAGCCAAGACCACCACGGTAGTATGCGCCGGGTCCTGCAAAGAACACCCAGGTGCTCATTAGTGATGCGATATAAGTCATAACCAGAACCGGCCAAGCGATGGATGCAGTAAGCAAGTTTGGCGAATTTTCTTGCTTCTTTTCTTGCTGTGTAACATAAAAAGCAATGCCGAACAAAAAGCTCATATATATTGCAAAGGCAACCCAGATAGTATTTGGACTTAACATATTGCTACCCCCTTTAATTATTTACTAATTTTCTTTAATTTATAAATTTTGTACACCTTGTGCATACCAACGTAAACTGCAACCCATATTGGGATAATTGTTAATGCCCCATGTATTAACATTCCGTTTGGGTCGTTATATGCAGGTACGTAAGGCAAATTGTAAAGAAGGTAAAACACAGTAACCACAAGTAGCCAAATTTTTTCAGTTTTTGTTATTTTCATATATACCCCCACTTTCATAAATAAAATAGAGGATAGGGTATTCGCCTATCCCCAAAACAACTTTTTGGCAGGAAAGGCTATTTTGCTAAAGCATCGTGCGCAGCCTTAAGTACTTCGCTTACTGCTTTTGCCTTGTCATCATCAAGCTTATATGTTTTTTGAGTTGCCATTAGCTTGTTAAACTTCTCAAGTGCAATCTCTTGAAGGGTCTTACAGCCATTTTGCTCCCATCTAACAGCTCCATCACGATTAAACATATCAGGTCTGTGTGCTTCGTTAAAGTGAGCAAAGGTGTGGTCACTCATAATAAATCCACCCAACTTGTCAACCTCGTCAACAATTTCCTTCCAATCTATGGTTTCGTCGTTAACATCAAGCCCGCAGCGCAAGCGTTGTGCAATTCCAAATATCTCATTATCGATAATAAGTTGAATAGGACTGATTGTTTTTGCTGTTTCAAGCTGGCCTGCGCCACCCAAAACAGAGGCATCGGACATTGCCATAGCGTGGATTAGAGATGTCCTCTCAATCATATTTTGCTCGTCAATTGTTAGACTGTCTGTTCCTGTGCCATATGAGTGAGCGCGGATATTGTAGCCTTGCTCAAATAGCTGCATACATAGTAATCTTGCCATTGTTATCTCTGTGTTGGATTGAAGAGTATATGTTGTCATCATATCCATAGAGAATAGTAGGGTAGTTGCAATAACAGGAAGACCAGGGCAAAGAAGCTGAAGCATAACAATCATTGCAAAAACTTCGGTTGCAGCGATGAAAGCTGTTCCTTGTGCTGTAACAGGTGTGTTAGCTCCTGCGGTTGGCAGTGAGCAAGGTTGAACAGGAAGCCCAGCCTTTGCGCATCTGTAAAGTATTTCAGCGTCCATATGTTTGTATGTTAAACAAGGAACACTACAAGCAATAAAGCTAACTATTGGGCGCTCTCTAAGCTTATCTAACCCACCAAC
>CAZMCJ010000049.1:0-8852 GCA_964564795.1 uncultured Eubacteriales bacterium
GGAGCGCTATTGCCATTTCAACCAAAGCTTGGCCTTTTTCACCTTTAAGCAAATTTTTAAGCACCCCTAACACCTCCCTTTTTTTAAAAAAGGAGGGCTTTAAAGCCCTCCACCTGTTATTATACTGTTGGACTTAGTGCAGATTTAATTCCTTCAAATTTTGTCTTTAGGTCTCCGCCAAGTGCCGTTAGCCCCACAACTGCAATTAGTGCTACCACTGCAATAATTAACCCATACTCCACCATTCCTTGACCTTGCTCATCCATAAGTAAATTTTTTAACATTTTAAATTCCCCACTTTCTTTTTTTAATATTCATTGTATATATAATTTTATCTTGCGATAAATAATATAAACGCTCCTGCAATAAATGGTGCCATTGGCACATATGAATTCAGCGTTCCCCAAAGGGTGTTCTTTTGGAAAATGCAATATGCAATTACCAAAACACCCATTAGCGCAATCACATGAAACACTCCGCTAACACCTGTTAGGAACCCTACGGCTGCGGCAAGCTTAACATCGCCACCACCAATTTTGCCTCCCCACACAAAGGGAACAATAAATGTTATTGTGGCTGCAAAAAAACCTATAACTCCATTTATCAAACTCACCCCTGTAACACCGAAAATTATAGATATTGCACCAATAGTAAGCATTAAAATAATAAGCTCGTTTGGAATAATGCGGTATTTTATGTCTATTATTGCAAGTATGTAGCAAATGGTTAGCATAACTGCAGAGTATATAAGTTGCTCCCAATTATCACTCAAAACACCTATGCAAATAAATGCAATGGGCACAAATGCAACAGATACCATCTTTTCTAGTTTTATAAAGTGTTTTTCTTTAATTCCTCTTTTTCTTATTGCCCTTTTTTCATATTTATTACTTATTGCAAAAACTGCAATCGCCCAAAGCAACATAATTATTACTTTTATAAACATTTCCGCTTCACCTACTCCTCTATATAAAATAAAAAAACCATAATCGTCGCCGATTATGGTTTTTTGGTTCATCAAATAAACGCTGATGTATATTACTCCGCAGGAATAATATAGCATTAACGCTTTTTAATAAATCAGTAACTTCATCTGGCAACTGGCAATCATAGGCTTGCACCCTTAGACCCTTTAGCTTTGCGTCACACGTTTTCACATGCTTTGCCTTTTTCATTTGTGGGAAGTTTAACTAATAAAATATTTGTTTTCTAGTTTCTTGTTAATTCCTCAATCAAAATTTCTGTATTGCCAACCTTTTCTTGGAACTTCCTTAGCCACCTTAAGCACTCGTTGGTTTTATCAAAAATCTCTACTGCATTCTTTTCATCAATAAATCTATCTTTAATATTTTTATATGAGAAGGGGTAGTCCGACATATAGTAGAACATCAAGTCCACCATAAAGTCCTCATACTCAAGCCTTTTATCCTCAAATTCTTTGTTTTTTCCACCTTTTGCAAATGGTGCATCATCGCACATCTTCTTAAACAAAAAGTTTATATTATGTGTCTTTGGTGCTTCCTTATCAAAATGGTAAACATACATACCTTTTAGCTGACGCTCGACAGATTGTTGGCAGATATATGCCACATAAACCCACCGCTTTCCTTCAATTAAAACACTGGCAGTATCAATGTCATAATCAGAAAGCATTACCCAATACTTATATTTTTCTATTTTTTTCATATTAACACCCCATTTATTTTATTTTCTTCTTCTAATTTTTTAAGAGCTAGCATTTCTCCTTCATGATATAAATGTGGCAATGCCAAAAGCTCGTCAACCGCAGCAATAAATGTTTTTGGAGTGTTATAAGAGCGCTGTGAGGTCATCGCGTCAAAGGTATCTGCAATCCCTATAATCTTACTTTCAATGGGTATCTCGTCTGCAGTCAATCCATATGGGTAGCCACTTCCGTCATTGCGCTCGTGGTGACCCTCTGCAATTTCCGCAATTGTTTTACCAAACTTTTTCTCTAACAATCGTTTACTGTCAATCGGGTGCCTCATTATGTACCTAAACTCTTTTTGTGTTAAAGGGTCAACCTTTGTCAGTATTTCTTCGGGAACAAGATACTTACCTATATCGTGGAATAAAGCCGCCACACCAATATTGTCAATAGCAACTTCATCTGCCTTCATCTCCTTCATAATCTTAACGGAGTATTCCATAACATTCCTTCCATGGGCATAGGTGTATGGGTCTTTTTCGTTAATTTTTTGAAGCAAGTCCTCCAAATTACCTTGGTAGCTTATAAGCTCATCAAAAGCCGGCTTGTTGGTTATGCAAAGAAGTTTTGTTTTAACCGTAACCCTTATCTGGAATTCACTCTTAAGTCCCTCTGCGTAAAAGCTGTCCCCTTCTTTCAGGCAAACCTCTTCATCATCCAAAAAAAGGATAATCTCGCCACTTATTACATAGAAAAACTCAATTAGCGAAGGGTCATCAGAGGGCGCCATCCATATAAAGGAGTTTGTATCAATCGTTTGTGTTGTTATTTCCATATCCTTATGCTGCGAAACAAGCTGGAAAAGGCTTCCCCCTTGTTTCACCCCAAAAAGAGATGATAGTCTTTTAATGTAAATGCCTTCCACGTTACCACTCCATCTTTATTTACTCTTTACACTATGGTAACAGTTATCGTAAAATATTTCAATACCGTGTTCAACAACTTCCTCAACTATTCCTTGCGGGCAATCAAGCTCCGAAATAGAAAGCACTTGAACTTGTATGTCCACCTTGCTGTTTATGCACACCTTTGTGATTTTTTTGTATAAAGCTAAATCACATAAAATATGATTATGAATGAAAACCGCTATATCCAAATCGCTATCGGGGTTTTGCGCATTCTTAGCATAGGAGCCAAATAGTACTATTTTTGCAACCTCCGGAAACCCTTGTATATCTTTAATACAATTTGTAAAAATCTCCAAAATATCGTATTCAATATTATTTAGCCCCATCATAAAACTCCCTTATTATCCGCCAAATGAAATAACTCTGAGTGGGTCAACCAAAACCTCTTGCCCATTGATGATTACAGTAACATATTCGCACTCGATAACAGCCCCGTTTTTAGCCGTTTGGTCAACTGCTTGCTCTGCAACCTTGTCGGTTTTTTCAACTAGCTTCTCAATAACCTTTTCATCATTTTTATCATTTGCTTTTTCTTTTGCTTTTTCAACCGTTTTATCTATCTTAGTATTTGCCTTTTCAACAATTTTTGTAACCTTCTCCTCAGCCTTAGTGTCATTAGTAGCGCCAACCCCCATAGTTGCAAAAGACATTGCCACAGCCATTACCATCATTAATGAAATTATTCTCTTTGTCATATTTTTTCCTCCACTAAAGTTTATTAGTAACAAAAAAGGTGATTGGAACAGACCAATCACCTACAAAATACGACTTAGATATAACATTATACTTCTGCAATATACAGAAAAATAGTATATATATGTATGTTTGTGGGTAACTGGCTGCCATAGATTAAAATCCTTAGGCCCTTTAGCTTTGCGCCACCGCTTTTCAACGGCTTTGCCCTTTTTTAAGGGTAACCTTTTAGTTACAAGTTCATATTATCACCATTTATTTTGTTTGTCAACCATTTCTCTGGAAAACTTTTATACAATTTTTTCCTATTTACAAAATGTAATTTTATGATATTATTAGTACATAAATGTAAAATTTTGCTTATTTTTAGGGGGATAAAATGATAAAAAAGATAAATAGTGTATTGTTTCTGCTAGCCTTGTTTGTGGCAGTAGTTCTTTGTGGGTGCGCCCCAAATCAAACATTTGTACCGTCAACACCGCCATCTTCAACCCAAGAAATAAAACCTATGGTAATTGGCGTACCAGAGATTAGTGGTAATTTTGACCCATTTTTTTCCAAAACTCTTTACGATACATATGTGCAAAATCTTATGTTTGACTACCTTGTTTCTGTTGATGAAAAAGGTAACATTATTGATTCCATTGCCAAACACACAGTTTCTGACGACGGGCTTACTTACACCTTTACCATTGTTGATAACGCACTTTACAGCGACGGAACTCCGGTTAAATCCTATGACTTTGAATTTGCAATTATGGTTTATGCCGACCCCACCTACGATGGCTACTATGATTTTTCAATGCTAAATATTGAAGGGTATTCCGACTATCAAAGCGGAAATTCTGAAAAAATCAGCGGAATTTCCACACCCGATGATAAAACACTTGTTGTTCGCCTCACCACCTCCTCCCCCACCACCTTAAGCTATTTCACCATTCCCGCAATGAAGAAGGAATATTACGGTGAGGAATACGCAAAAGGGGATTTGAGCGATGTTAGGGAAAAGCTAAAAAAACCAATAGGCAGTGGGCAGTATAAATTTGTTAGCCTCGTGCCTGGGCACAGCCTTACCTTAGAGGCAAATGATAGCTACTTTTTAGGTTCTCCAAACATTAAACACGTTGTTTTTTCCACTACCCCATCGGGTATGGAAATCACCCGTCTTTCTTTAAAAGAAACAGATTTGGATTTTGTTCAGCCTGATATCTCAAATATTGAGGAACTTAAAAAGTATGATTTTTTGGAGAGCTACTCATACCCTTTTAACGGCATTTCCTACCTTGTAATCAACAACACCATTGAAAAATTCAGCAATAAAAATGTGCGTCAGGCTCTTTACTACGCCCTTGACCGAACCTCATTGCTAAAGAATATTTATGGTGATAATGCGTGGACAATTGATGCGCCAATCTCCTCCCGCTCCCCATATTTTAATGGCGAGGGGCTAAACGCATATGAATACAACCTTAATAAAAGTGCGCAACTTTTGGAGGGTGAGGGATATAAGAAAAATGCAAATGGAATTTATGAAAAGGATGGAGTGGAGCTTTCCCTGCTCCTTTCAATAGACCCAACCAATCCTGTTGGACAGGGGGTTGCCTCCCTGTTTGCAAGCTCACTTTCCACCCTTGGTGTTAAATTTGCAACAGAAAACCTTGATTTTGCATCGGTTTTTGATAGGCTTTCAGACGGCACCCTTGAGATGTTTATGCTGGGTAGTGCACTTACGTCTGAACCAAACCCATTTGATTTGTTCCACTCACAAGGCTACCAAAACTTTAGTTTTTATGCGTCCGAAGAGGCTGATGCGCTTATGGCTAAGGCAATGTCAGAGGTTGACCCCTCCCAAAAGCAACAATATTTAAACCAAATTTTTAAAATAATTAACGACGATGCGCCCGTTATTTTCCTTTATCAGCGCAACGATTTGTGGGTGTCAAACAAACGTATTAAGGGGCTTGAATTTTCCCCATACACCAATTTCTCGTTCAATTTATACAAGGCTTATGTAGAATAATTTTTAATAAAAAAGGGGGGAGGAAAATGCGGAATTTTGTTGTAAAGGGGCTATTTAGGGGCTTGCTGGCACTTTTTTGCGTTTCTTTCCTTGTTTTCCTTTTAACCACCCTAATGCCAGGCAATTATTTTAGCGTTTCTTTGTTTGGCGGGCGTATTTCACAAGGTCGTATAAAGGAGTTGTCCGACCTTTACTCCTTTAATCATCCATTTTTAACGCATATTTGGTGTGGCTAAAGCGGGTTTTAACCCTTGATTTTGGCACCTCATTCTTATATAAGACTCCGGCAATTAATGTTATTTTTTCATATTTGCCCACCACCCTTTTAATCACACTAACCTCATTTTTATTTGAGCTTATTTTTGCAACATTCTTTGGGGTGATGTGTGCATTAAAACGGGGTCGTGAAATTGACCGCACATTTTCTGCACTTTCAATCGTTTTTTTGTGCGTTCCCTCCTTTTTTTTATGCCTTTTGCTTCAGTTAATTTTCGTTATTGTTTTTCCCATTTTTCCCCTAAGCGGCGTTACCACCATCGGAGCAAACTTTGGTTTTTGGGGTAATATTTTTGATGTTTTGCGCCACATATTTCTTCCTTGCACCGCCTTAACCCTTTTGCAAGGTGCTAGGCTTTTTCGTTATGTCAAATCATCTATATTTAATATATTGCAGGAAGATTATATTAAACTCGCAAAAATGAAGGGACTGAGCTTTAATAATGTGCTTTTTTTTCACGCATTTCCAAACATTCTAATACCCCTTATAGCTTATATATCCCTTTCGGTTCCAGTTGTGTTTTCTGGGTCTATGGTTATTGAAAGCATTTTTTCCATCAAGGGTATTGGCAGCATTGCACTTGAATCTGTCATAATGCGTGACTACCCTCTGATTATGGCTTTTACAATTTTCATTGCAACTATAACTATTTTCATCAACCTTATGGGCTCCATTTTGCTTCAGCTTTTTAATAAACGTTTAAATGATGGGGGTGTATGGAATGAAGACTAACCCCAAACTTATCTTTGGCATTTCGCTATTATCTTCGTTGATTATTTTTGTTTTTTTCGCACCATTTTTTATAAACTCCACCATTTTCCAAACAAATGTTTCAGCCCCTTACCTTCCACCATTTTCAAGCGGGCATATTTTAGGTACCGATATTACAGGGCGGGATATGCTACTCCGTCTTTGTGTTGGTGGGCAAATCTCCCTTGCTATTGCATTTCTTGCAGTTTTGTTGCAATGCACGATTGGAGTGTTTTTGGGTTTTGTTTCCGCCTTTTTTGGCAAACAAGCAGATGCAATAATAACGTTTTTGTGCGATGTTTTTTTGAGTGTGCCAACCCTAATCGTTCTTATTGTTTCCTCCGCTTTGTTTGGAGATATTTTTAAAAATAACAATGCTAAAATTATAATTATTGTTGTAACCATCGGTGTTATGTCGTGGCCAACAGTTGCCAGACTTGTTAAAGCTCAAGTTTTAGCCATTAAAAAGCTTGATTATATTTCCTTTGCAAAGGCGCAAGGTTTTACACCTTTTAGGATATTCATTTCGGTAATTTTCCCAAATATCTTTCCACAACTTTTGGTGCTTTTCACAATTGCCTTAGGGGAGGCGATTATGCTTGAATCAGTAATTTCCTTTTTTGGTCTTGGTATTACCCCCCCTTACCCAACGTGGGGAAACCTTTTAAATATTGCAAGCAACTTTATGCTTTTTAAAACAAAGGTTTACCTTTGGTTGCCCTCAGGCGTGTGCATTTTTTTAGTTGTCTTCGCCCTAACATTAATTGGCGAGGCATTGCAAGAAAAAAATTGATAGGAAGTGATTATTGTGTCAACCGTAATTTTAGATATAAAAAATTTATCCACCATTACCCATAATGGTAAGAAAGTTATAGAAAATATCAGTTTTTCTATTAATAGCGGTGAATGTGTATGCCTTATGGGCAAATCTGGTTGTGGCAAAACCACCACACTCCTCTCTATTTTGAGCCTTTTTGATGGAAAATCATGTGGCATGGTAATGTTTAAAGGCAAAAACATCCTTAATCTATCAGATCGGGAGCTAACTAAAGTAAGAGGTTGTGGAATTTCTATGATATTTCAAAATCCACGTTTCGCACTAAACCCTGTAAAAAAAATAGGACGACAAATAGAGGAAGCAATCCTATGCCACCAAAAACTTAGCAAAAATGAATTAAGGACGAAGTGCTTTTCCCTACTTGAAAAGGTGCATCTTCCCCCCACTATGGAGCTTTATAATAGCTACCCCCACCAGCTGTCCGGCGGCATGGGGCAACGTGTTGTTATTGCTATTGCCTTGTCCTGCTCCCCATCCTTAATACTTGCGGACGAGCCTACATCCTCCCTCGATTACGAGCTTGAGGGAGAGATAATCTCCCTATTAAAAAGCATTAAAGGGGAAAGTGCTCTTCTAATATCAACCCACAGTCCGCGCTTTGCAAACGAGCTTGGGGATAGGGTTGTAACCATAAAAAATGGAGAAGTAGAAAACATCTACTCCCCCAACAAATAATTATACTCAAAATTAAGCTTTTTGTGTAGTACAATAATTAAACATATTTCCCAATGCCCAATTATAAATTACAAAAGAAATCCCAACGTATTTAAAAACACATTGGGATTTTTTATTTTTTCTTTAATAGATATTTTATCAGTGAACCTTTAAAGATTTGTGTACATTTATCTATCTTAGTGAAGTCATCCGGTCGTACTAGTGAGGAGTGTTTTTTGAACTCCACCACCCCACTCTCGGACAGCAAATACGCAACAAATTGCGAGCATACATAGTGGTTTTTACGCTGTAGTGGAATATTAAAAACAATTAACGGAAGGCCTAAAAAGTTATAGCGATAACGTGAGTATTCATTTTTGAATTTTTCCAACCCAATCACTACCTCATCATACTCTTCTTTGCTAACAACAAGCTCATACACAATACATTCCGTTGGATACTTTGCAAACACACCACCACTTGGGTTTTCCTTAACAAATCCCGCTATAAATGGAAGTAGCAAGTTTCGTCTGCCAAAGCTGTATAGCTCTGTAAACTCCTTATCAAGGGATATGGAAACGTGAGTGTAGTATCTTTTTGATGCAAATCTTAAAAATCTGGAAAATTTAGTGCCGGTTGCTGAAAGCAAAATATATAATTTTTTTTCCATACATACCCTTATACTTTCATAATACTTTATCTCTTCCAAAAGCTTGGCAAGAATAGCGAAAAAACAGTGAACAGCTCCAATCTTCCAACCAACATAAGGAATGATAAGAAATATTTAGTAAAATCGTTAAACTCTGCGAAGATTCCCGCCGGAACAGCCACCCCAAGACCCGTTAGTGTTACTGCTGTTGCTGAAAAAGCCTCAAGAAGTGTTGCGCCGTTTGCCGCCACCACAATGGTTCCAAAGAAAATCAAAAATCCCCAAAGCGCCAAAAAACTAAACACAATGTTACTTGTTTCGTTGCTAATCGATT
>CAZMCJ010000050.1:0-8771 GCA_964564795.1 uncultured Eubacteriales bacterium
CCAGGCTGAGATAAAAGACGATGTAAGATTCTGCAGGGTGGAAAAGATTGAAAAGGTATCAACCTTTTTGATTGACATAATGCCCTTTACTTTTATACCACTGGGGGCAGAGATTGTTGTAACTTATGACCTGATAAAACAGGAAATGCTTGCATTTATTCTTGTTTGCACACTATCTACCATTATGGTGTTTTTTGCAAGCCTTTTTATTGCAAAGGTGATGACCGGGCGCAAAGGGGGGGACAAATAAATGGACATTTACAATTTTATTGTTAATAATCAATATTTTGGAGCGGTGTTGTGTCTTTTTGCATTTGCAGTGGGTGATGGAGTTTCAAAACGCTTTAAATCTCCACTTTTAAACCCGTTTGTAATCGCACAGGTTGCTACAGTTTGCCTTTTGCTAATACTAAAAGTGGATTTCCAAGCGTTTAAAAAGAGCGCATCTGTGCTTACATATTTTGTAACCCCTTGTTGTGTTGCAATGGCGGTGCCATTATACAAGCAATGGGATAAAATTGTTGCAAACAAGGGGGTTATTATATCTAGCGTTTTTGGTGGGGCACTGACTTCTGCAATAAGCGTTTTTGCAATTTGCAAGCTTTTGGGTGTTAATGCGCAAGTGTTTTATTCTTTCTTGCCAAAATCTGTTACAACCCCAATAGCGGTGGGAATAAGCACGGGAAACGGCGGAATCTCCGCAATCACAGTTGTTTCAGTTATTTTTACCGGGCTTATGGGTGGCATACTCTTCCCACCAATTTGCAAGGCGCTAAAGATAGAGAGCAAGATTGCAGTTGGTCTTTCAATCGGCTCAAGCTCCCACGTTTTTGGCACGTCGATGGCGTACCGAATTGGTGAGGAGGAGGGCGCGATGAGCAGCCTTTCAATCGTTATCTCAGGTTTGATTACAGTTTTTATTGCTCCAATTTTTGTAATGTTTTATTAAAAAAGGGGTTGACAAAAATATTTTGTGGTGATATAATACTTCCAATATGTTAAATGCGGTGAAGAAAACGGTATTACTTAATGACCTTGCATAGAGAGCCGACGGTTGGTGTAAGTTTGGCAGAGGGTGAGTGGTACACATCATTTCTGAGCAGAGGAGCTGAAATAAGTAGGCTTTCTTCGGAGTGGGCAACGTTATATGCCAACGGCTTGTTTGAGCTTAAGAAGTGGGTTTGTGCAACGTACAAATCAATTTGGGTGGTACCGCGAATTATATTGAATGTAATCCGTCCCGAGCAGTAATGCTTGGGGCGGTTTTTTTACGTTAATTTTTATTTCAAAGGAGGAAAAGGAAATGTCAGACAAACTAAAAGAGATTGGTGAAAGAATTAAGGAACTAAGAGGGATTTTTGATATTGAATCAAGTGAGGTTGCAAAGCGAATTAACATTAGCGAGAAAGAGTATTTAGAGTACGAAAATGGTACTAAGGATTTTTCCTTTACCTTTATGTATAATTTATCTAAGGTTTTCAACGTGGATATTACGGAACTTTTCACAGGTCAAAGCCCAAAGCTAAAGCGCTACTGTGTGATAAGGAAGGATGAAAGCCTGCCTATGAAGAAGGAAAATGGCTTCACATACCAGCATCTTGCCTTTTTGGTGAAGGATAAAATTGCGGAGCCATTTTTTGTTACAGCACCATATGACGAGGAGGCTGATAAGCTGCCATTACAGCTTAACTACCATGAAGGGCAAGAGTTTAACTACGTTTTGGAAGGACAGCTTAAATTTAGGATTGATAACACAGAGTTTATTCTAAACCCGGGTGATTGCGTTTACTACGATTCCTCCCACGGGCATGGAAACGCTGCAACAGGTGGGGCAGATTGCAAATTTTTAGCAATAGTTATGAAGTATACGGAGAAAGGGGAATAGGCATTGAAAAACTTACATTTAAAATATGTTAACGAAACATACGACGAAAATGGGTTGCTTTCTGACATTAGTTTTAATGTTCCTGATGACTTTTATTTTGCGTATGACGTTTTGGATAATCTGGCAAAAGAAAAGCCAAACCACGTGGCACTTATGTGGAGGAATGAGGAAGGAGAGGCACGCAACTTTACCTTTAGCGAGATGAAAAGCGGTAGCGACAGAGCGGCAAAGGCATTCCAAGATGCGGGCATCAAAAAAGGGGATATGGTAATGCTTATCCTAAAGCGCCACTACCATTTCTGGTTTGCAATGATGGGGCTTAACAAGATCGGTGCAATTGCAATTCCTGCAACCAACCAATTGCAAGTTAAGGATTTGGTTTACCGCTTTCAATCGGCAAACGTTAAGGCGATTGTTTCTATAGATGAGGAAGTGCTGATTGAAAACATAAATGTGGCGATTAAAGAGGTTAACCAGCCGATAAAACGCTTTGTTGTAGGAAGAAAAAGAGGAGAGTGGCTATCCTTTAACCAAGAAATCAAGAATAATGGCGACTTTAAAAGGCTTGAAGGTGAAGAACGCAACGTAAAAGATATGATGCTACTTTACTTCACATCAGGCACAACCGGTATGCCGAAAATGGTTACACACGATAACTCATATCCAATTGCCCACATTGTAACAGCCAAGTATTGGCACAACGTTTGCGAAGATAAACCACACCTTACCGTTTCGGAAACCGGATGGGCAAAGTCGGTTTGGGGTAAGCTTTATGGGCAGTGGTTTATGGAAAGCATCATTTATGTTTACGATATGGATCGCTTTAACCCAGAAAAGCTACTTGAAAAAATGCAAGACGACAAGGTAGCAACATTTTGTGCGCCACCAACCATATACCGCATGCTAATAAAAGAAGACTTATCTCGTTTTGATTTGAGCTCACTTTGCTATGCAACCGTTGCGGGGGAGGCACTTAACCCAGAAGTTTTTAATAAGTTTTTAGAACAAACGGGAATTTCCCTTATGGAGGGATTTGGTCAGACGGAAACTACCCTTACCGTTGCAACGCTAAAGGGTCAAATGCCAAAGATTGGCTCGATGGGCAAACCGTCACCCGCTTACAAGGTTATCATTGCGGACGACGAGGGCAAACAGGTGCGAAACGGTGTAATTGGCGAGATTTGCCTTGATGTACGGGAAACACAGGTTGGACTATTTATGGGGTACTATAAGGACGATGAAAGAACAGATTCCGTTTGCTATGATGGGATTTACCACACCGGTGATATGGCGTGGCAAGACGAGGACGGCTACCTTTTCTACATGTCCCGCATTGATGACGTTATAAAAAGCAGTGGCTACCGCATAGGGCCTTTCGAAGTGGAGAGCGTGATAATGGAGCATCCAAGCGTTTTGGAGTGTGCGGTTACAGGAACACCCGACCCGGTAAGGGGAATGGCGGTAAAGGCTACAATCGTTTTGGCTAAAGGTTTTGGTCCGAGTGAGGAATTGAAAAAAGACATACAAAAATATGTTAAAACCCACACCGCACCATACAAATACCCACGTGTAATTGATTTTGTGACAGAACTGCCAAAAACAATCAGCGGAAAGATTAGGCGTGTGCAACTTAGGGAAGAATAATGAAACAAAAATTGCAAAGCATATGACGAAAAGAGATAAAACCTTTCAAATTAGATAAAATTTGCAATATTTATAATTCAAACTTGCAAAAAACTCTTGATATTTTGTGTGGCAGTATGTTATACTATTACTAATAAAATACAAGGGGGAAGTTATATGCCTAAAATTAGAGTTGCAATTGTCGGCTATGGCAATTTGGGAAGAGGCGCAGAGCTTGCTATCAAAAACTCTTGCGATATGGAGCTTGTTGGCGTTTTTACAAGGCGAGATCCACAAGATGTTAAAGTTTTGACCGAGGGTGATAAGGTTTATAAAATAGATGATGCAAAAAAAATGCAGGGTGAGATTGACGTGGTAATTTTGTGTGGCGGTAGTGCTACCGATTTGCCGGAGCAAGGTCCTGAATTTGCAAAATATTTTAACGTGGTGGATAGCTTTGATACCCATGCGAAAATCCCAGAGTACTTTGCAAAGATAGATAAAAGTGCAAAAGATGGGGGTAAGATTTCTATTATCTCCGTTGGGTGGGATCCGGGTCTGTTTTCCATCAACCGTATGTATGGGGAAGCAATTTTACCAAACGGCAAGGATTACACATTCTGGGGCAAGGGAGTTAGCCAAGGCCACAGCGATGCGATTAGGCGCATAGAAGGCGTTAAAAATGCGGTGCAATATACTGTGCCAATCAAGAGTGCAATTGAGGGCGTTAGAAGTGGTACAAATCCATACTATACAACAAGGCAAAAGCATTTGCGTGAGTGCTTTGTTGTTGCAAACGAGGGTGCCGATTTGGCTAAAATTGAGGCGGAAATTGTTAATATGCCAAACTATTTTAAAGATTATGACACAACCGTTAACTTTATAAATGAGGAACAAATGAAGGAAAATCACAGTGCAATGCCGCATGGAGGCTTCGTTATCAGAAGCGGTGCAACGGGGCTAAATGGTGAAACAAAGCACATTATTGAGTACAGCCTAAAGCTTGATTCAAACCCAGAGTTTACATCAAGCGTTTTGATTGCATACGCAAGAGCTGCATACAAAATGGCAAATGAGGGGCAATCGGGGGCGAAAACTGTGTTTGACGTAGCGCCTGGTTACCTTTCGCCCAAAATCGCGGAGGAGCTAAGGGCGACACTTCTATAATCAAATATTTTCACACACACTTTTATTATAAGGTGTGTGTATTTTCTTGCCTTTTTGGTGAAAATAATGTATAAGAAAATTTTTGAAAGAGGAAATGAAAATATGATTGAGAACAGGTTTACACAAAGTGGGCAACGTGTGATAAGTGGTGCAAAGGAAATGGCAATGCGCCTGGGAAACGATTATATGGGAAGCGAGCATCTGTTGCTTGGAATGATAAATTTAAAGGAGGGAAACTTTCTACTACCCAAAAACATCACTGTTGTTGGGGTGATTGAGATACTAAAGGGTCTGAAATTAGTTGGAGAGGAAACAAAAATTCCACCACGCTTTTTAACTAAACGGTGCAAAAAAATTATAGAGATGAGCTTTTTTGAGGCAGAGGTATCGGGGGTTAAGTCGGTGGAGTACGAGCATATTTTAATGTCCTTGCTAAAGGAGAGTGATTGTGCTGGGGCAAGCATTTTGGTAACATTGGGGGTTGATTTACAAAGGACCAAAAATGACGTTAAAGCTTTTCTGAAAGATAGCACAAGGAATGAAGGGGAGCAACTAGGCGCCATTAAAAAGAGCGGAACAGCAACACCAATATTAAATAAATATGGCAAGGATTTAACTGTTTATGGGCAAATGGGCAAAATTGACCAGGTGATAGGGAGAGAAAAGGAGATTGATAGGGTAATACAAATTTTGGGTCGCAAAACTAAAAATAACCCTTGCCTTATAGGTGAACCAGGAGTGGGAAAAACCGCCATTGCGGAGGGGCTTGCTCTTAAAATTGCCCAAAAAGACGTACCGGAGTTTCTAATTGACCAGCACATTGTAACCCTTGAATTATCCTCAATGGTCGCAGGAGCAAAGTATAGAGGGGAGTTTGAGGAGAGGCTTAAGGGTGCGATGGAGGAGGTAAGAAAGAGCGAAAATATAATTTTATTTATAGATGAGATACACACAATTGTGGGTGCAGGAGCGGCGGAGGGGGCAATCGATGCGGCAAATATCCTAAAGCCGACCCTTGCACGTGGTGAACTTAGGGTGATAGGCGCAACCACAAATGCAGAGTATAGGAAGTTTATTGAAAAGGATGGGGCATTGGAGCGAAGATTTGCAAAGGTGAACATTAACGAGCCTAGTGCCGGGGAGAGCATTGAAATTATTAAAGGAATAAAGGAAAAGTTTGAAAGCCACCACAAAATAAAAATATCGGATAGTGCGATAGAGAGTGCCGTAACCCTATCGGTGCGCTATTTGACAGAGCGTTTCTTGCCGGATAAGGCTATTGATTTGATGGATGAGGGGTGCGCAAGGTTAAGACTTGATTACTTTACCCCTCCTAAAAATTATAAAAATATTTTAAAAAAACTGGATGTTGTTATAAAGCGGAAAGATTGTGAAATTGCAAACGAGAACTTCCCTGCAGCGGCAAAATTAAAGATTGAGGAACGGGCGTTGATTGCGCAAATGGAGAAGATAAAAGACAAGTGGTGCAAAAAAGGGGAGGAGGACAAGGGGGTTCTTTTGCCACACCATATAGAGGAAATTGTGTCCAAAATGGTGGGTATTCCGCAAAGCTCCATCACGAAAGAGGAGGGGGAAAAGCTTAGCTGTCTGGCTGATAATATTAAAAAGCAGGTTATCGGGCAAGATGTGGCGGTAGAGGCTGTTACAAGGGCAATAAAACGCAGTAGAGTTGGGCTTGCGGATGAACGCAGACCAATAGGTTCCTTCATATTCTTAGGCCCTACAGGAGTGGGTAAAACGCAGCTGTGCAAGAGCCTTTCAAAGGAGCTTTTTGGTAGCGAGAGTGCTCTTATAACCGTTGATATGAGCGAATATATGGAAAAACACGCAGTTTCAAAAATAATTGGATCCCCCCCTGGCTATATTGGGTTTGATGATGGCAACCACTTGACGGAGAAAATTCGCAAAAAGCCGTATAGTGTTATTTTGTTTGATGAAATTGAAAAAGCCCACCCTGAGATTTTTAATATATTACTATCTGTTTTGGAGGAGGGGCAGATTACCGATTCCACAGGGCGAGTGGTTAATATGAAAAACACAATAATAATTTTGACATCAAATATTGGCTCCCATGCTATTGTTTCCAAAACATCACTAGGGTTTATAGAAAATGAAAACGGTGAAAAACGCTACGAAAAGGTTAAGGCGGAGGTTTCAAAAGAGCTTAAAAAGACCTTTAAACCAGAGTTTTTAAACAGGCTTGATGATATAATTATTTTTAACAAGCTAAGCGAGGAAAAGATTTATGTAATTGCGAGTAATATGATAGAGGAAGTGGAAGCAAGGCTTGAGAAAATCGGTATAAAAACCAAGATTAAAGAGAGCGCTATTGCCCATATTTGCAAGGCTGGATTTGACGAAAACTATGGTGCAAGGCCCATAAAACGCAAAATTTTAACTGAGATTGAAGATAAGTTGACGGATAAAATACTAAGCGGAGAGGTGAAAAAAGGGACAAGCATTGAGGTTTTTTATGAAGATGACGAAATGAAAATTAAAGAGCTAAGTGGCGCTATAGTGTAAAAAAAGGCTGTTGCATAACTGCAACAGCCTTTTTATAACCTTTTTTGAAGTTACGCTCCCATTTTGTTAAGCTTAAGAGCTAGTTGAGATTTCTTTCTAGCAATCTTGTTTGGGTGCATAATTCCTTTTGCTCCTGCTTGATCCAACTTTTTAACGGTTGTTTTAAAAGCATCGTTTGCTTTTTCTATATCGCCAGAGGCAACAACACTGTCAAACTTCTTCAAAGTAGTTTTAAGTGCAGATTTGATTATTTGATTTTGCAAAGTTTTTGTTTTGATAACAAGTACTCTTTTCTTTGCTGATTTAATATTTGGCAACCTGTCCACCTCCTTGCTTATTTAGAAATATTCACATAGATGATATTATAACATTAAAACACTGATAAATCAAGTGTTTTTTTGAAAAACTATAAATAAAAAATGCAATAATGTAAATACCTATAAAATAATAACATAAAAACAAAAATTAATCAATAGGAATTTTAGGAGGATTTGTAGTTATGAATAGGTTTGATTTAATAATAGAGGCACACGAGGCGCTAACAACCAAACAAGGTGGGGAAATTGAAGGAGTAATAGTTAAAAAAGAGGAAATTTTGGGTAAAAAAGTAACACGTGTTTTTGTGGAAACGGCAGAGGCTGGCAGGAAGATTGGAAAGCCAATGGGAGCCTATACAACAATAGAAATCCCCAACGAAAACCCCTCAATATTGGAGGAGTTGGAGGAAAATGCAAAGGTTATCGGAAATGAAATTAGGGCGATGATGGGGGACTACAAAAAAGGAACAGTTATGGTTGTTGGACTGGGAAATCGCGAGGTAACCCCAGATGCGCTAGGGCCAAATGTGGCAGATAAAATAATAGTAACCCGACACCTTTTAAAAATTATGCCAGAGGAGTTTGAGGATAATTTTGTGAGTGTGTGCGCCGTTGCCCCCTCTGTTATGGGTATGACAGGGATAGAAAGTTACGATATAATAGAGGGAATTATTAAAAAGGTAAAGCCTATTTGCCTTATAGTGGTGGACGCGCTGAGTGCGGGTGGGGTGGAGCGGCTTGGAAACACATTCCAAATTTGTGATAGTGGTATAACTCCTGGTGCGGGGGTATCCAACAAGCGCAAAGAGCTAAGCGAAAAGAAGCTTAAAATCCCTGTAATTGCGGTTGGAGTGCCAACAATAGTGGATGGAGGGGTGCTGGCGGCGAGCATAATGGAAAAAATGGGTGAGCAAGGGGTAGAAAAAATTAAAATTCTGCAAGGGGGAGAGGGAATGATGGTAACCCCAAAGGAAATTGACTCTCTTATTAAAAATCTTACAACTGTTATTTCAACATCTATAAATATGGCAATTCAAGAGGGTATAACGGTTGCAGAGATCAACTCTTTCCTTAATTAACTGAATATTAGCCCCCACCAAAACATATAAATTATGGTGGGGGTGAAAAAAGTTGAGGAATATGAAATATCGCTTTTTTATAAATATACGACTTGACATAATCATTCGCCGTTTTATGGTGCTTTTAGTTGTTGCATTAACATTTTTTATAATTTT
>CAZMCJ010000051.1:0-4725 GCA_964564795.1 uncultured Eubacteriales bacterium
TTTGCTAATAATCATATGGTTGATGGCAGAAAGATAGGACAAAATACTCGCCTCGATAATGTCGGTTGAAAGCCCACGCCCTGAGTACACCCTACCATCACACTTAATCTTAACCTTAACTTCACCTTGTGCGTCCGTTCCCTCGGTTACAGACTCAATGTTGTAATCTTCAAGAGTAAATTCCATACCGATAATAAGGTTAACAGCGTTGAAAGCTGCATTAATGGGTCCATCGCCCAAGCTCACCATCTCAAACTCTCCCCCTTGCTCATCCCTTAGCTTAACAACAGCTGTGGAGGAAATTGTGTTTCCGGTGCTTATAATAAAGCGCTCCAGCTCGTATGCATTTGATGTTTGCGATTGAATTTCATATAAAAGTGCCTCAATATCCCGCTCTGCAACTTGCTTTTTCTTGTCAGAAAGCTCTTTAAAAGCTGAAAACAACCTTGTCAAATCGTCATCATTTAAATTGTAACCCATGCTTGCAAGGAATTCGTTGAATGCGCTTCGTCCCGAATGTTTGCCCAAAACAAAGGACTTGTTTTTACGCCCCACCGCCTCAGGTGACATAATCTCGTAAGTTTCTTTGTTCTTAATCATACCATCTTGGTGTATGCCACTCTCGTGTGAGAATGCGTTGGCACCAACAATCGCCTTGTTTGGCTGAACCTTAACACCCGTTGCCATTGTAACCGCCTTGCTTGCCCTATAAAGCTTTGTTGTGTCTATGTTCGTATCAAGCCCCAGATGCTCACCACGCACTCTAAGCGCCATAACAAGCTCCTCCAGAGCCGCATTTCCCGCCCGCTCACCAATACCATTAAGTGTGCATTCCGCCTGGTCTGCCCCCATTTGAAGCCCTGCAATGGAATTTGCAACACCAAGCCCCAAATCGTTGTGGCAATGCACCGAAAGGCTTACCTTTTCAATCCCATAAGTGTTCTCCCTAACGTATTTAACAAGGTCTGCCATTTCGTTTGGGGTGGAATATCCAACCGTATCGGGCAAGGTAATTGCGGTTGCCCCAGCCTTTATAACCTCGGAGTACAGCTTGCACAAAAAATCCCTGTCGCTACGTGTTGCATCCTCCGCCGCAAACTGAACATTGGGCAAAAAGTTGCGTGCATACTTAACACACTCCACCGCACTTAAAAGGACTTCCTCCCTAGTTTTTTTAAGCTTATACTCCATATGGATATTGCTCGATGCAATAAACAGGTGTATCATTGGGTCTGCGCCACCCTTTAGTGCCTCCACCGCCGCGTCAATATCCCCTTTTAAACAGCGTGATAGGGAGGAAACAGATGCGCTCCTTATCTCCCTTGCCACTGTTTTAACGCATTCAAAATCCCCTTTGGAGATTACGGCAAACCCAGCCTCAATCCCCGAAACCTTTAAAAGCTCCAAGTGACGTGCAATATCCACCTTATCACGCAAATTCATACTAAACCCAGGTGCCTGTTCCCCATCTCTAAGGGTTGTGTCATATATTTTAATTATTCTAGCCATTTTCCCACTCCTAAATCGGATTATGTATTATTCAAACATATATTTCTTCTCAAGCTTTTCAAAAACTTTCATCAGCCCATAGTTCATAACCAAATAAAAAACCGCCGCAACTGCGAATGGCGCTGCGCTAACCTCACGGTTAACTGCTGTTTTTGCGTAGTGCAAAATCTCCGTTACGCCAATAGCGGTGATTAGCGCCGTATCTTTAACAAGTGTAATGCACTCGTTGGTGATTGATGGCAGTGCAACCTTTATCATTTGGGGGATAATTACCTCAGTTGTTATTTGGAATTTATTGAGTCCAAGCGCACGTGCCGCCTCCTTTTGCCCCTTATCAACGGACAAAAGCGCACCCCTAAAAATTTCGCAAAAGTATGCAGCATAGTTAAGGGCAAATGTAAAGCAAGCAGCAGGGAATCGGTCAAACACAAAAAACCTGCCAATTACAGGAATGACAGGAAGTGCATAATAAACGAAGAACAACTGCAAAAGGAGTGGTGTTCCACGAACAATCCACACATAAAATGCAGTTATTGCCTTAAAAATCTTAACATTGCTAACCCTCATAAATGTAAGTACCAGCCCTAGTGGGATTGAAAGTATGGCTGTTAATAAAAACAGCCCTATTGTGTATTTTGCTCCCCACACCATTGGGGTTGCGGTCCTTATAATATATTCCACGTTGCCCTCCTTGCAAACACAATATGGGTGACCTTTTAACAGCCACCCACATTAAATTTAAGTCTTATTATTTTGCCGCGTCTGTTTCCACAATGTATAGTCCCGCTACCATATCAACAACCATTGCATCAATTCTGCCTGCCTTCAAATCCATAAAAGCAGAAACGTTGTCAACGTACTCTGTTAGCTCTTTAAATGACTTCATAATCTCCGGCTCTTTTTCCATAGCGTTTAGTGATGAACTGCCCTTTTGAACGCCAACCTTTTTATCCTTTAGGTCTGCCTTTGTTGCAATTTTAGAATTTTCAGGAACGATGATAATCTGCTTGTTTGCGATATATGGTCTGCCAAAGTTCATTGCAGCCGCACGCTCATCAGTAATTGTCATACCATTCCAAATAACGTCAATCTTACCGCTTGAAAGCTCAAGCTCTTTTGCGTCCCAATCAATTGGTTGGATTTCAAGCTCCACGCCCATTCTCTTTGCAACTTCTGTTGCAAGGTCAATGTCAAATCCAACAATTTTACCACTGTCATCTCTAAAGCCCATTGGTGGGAAGTTTTCGTCCAAACCAAGGATAAATTTCTTCCTTGCTTTCAGGTCGTCTAACGATTTATCAGAAACGTTATTTACGATTGCTTCATCAACAAATTTGCCTTCTTTAATGAACCCCCCCCCCCCCCCCCCCCCCCCCCCTCCCCCCCCCCCCCCCCCATCTTTAACCATTTCATCCAAAATGTTTTGCACTTCCATTGTTAGGGCGTTCTCCCCTTTTCTAAATGCAATGCCGTATTCCTCTGCACCAAAGTCCTCCTCCAAGTATTTGTATGAGGCGGCTGGTTTTGCAGCAGGTGCACAACCTACAAAAATTGATGCTGAAATAAGTAGTGTTAGTGCTGAAATTAATATTTTCTTCATTATGTCTATCCCTTTCATTGTGTTACCCCTTTAACGTGGTAAACTGATATGTATTTTTTTGGGAAAGCTTTAAAACTTTCCCAAAAATAGTATAAAGCATTACTGCCCTAAAGTCAACCCAAAATTATCTGTTTGTAATCATTCTAATGATAGTTTCAATGTCGTCATCTTCCTCTAGCTTTTGTGCAGATTGGCGAGAAGATGCTGTTGATGCGTGTGAGCCAACAGCTGATTTTGCAAGGAATGGGTTAGAAGCCTTTTGTTGTGGAGCTTCATCAAAATCAGTTGCTATAACTGTAATTCTCATCTCGTCGTCCAACTTATCGTCAAACGCCGCACCAAAGATTATGTTACAATTTGGGTGAGCCGCGTCTTCAATCATACCTGCCGCCAAGTGGATTTCGTCAAGTCCAATATCAGATGAGCTTGTTATGTTGATAAGGATACCCTTAGCACCGCTAATGCTTGTTTCAAGCAGTGGGCTGGAGATTGCCTTGTGAGCTGCATCGCTTGCTTTATCCTTGCCTGTTGCACTGCCTGTTCCCATATGCGCATATCCTGCGTCCTTCATAATGGTTGTAACGTCTGCAAAGTCAAGGTTGATGATACCTGGGATTTTGATAAGGTCAGAAATACTTTGCACCGCTTGCCTTAGTACATCGTCCGCTATTTCAAACGCATTTTTAAATGAAATTCTTTGCTCTGTAACCAGTTGCAATCTTTCGTTAGGGATAACAACAAGGGAGTCCACGTTTTCGCAAAGCTTTCTTGTTCCCTCTGCCGCTTGCTCCATCTTCCTTTTGCCCTCAAATGCAAAAGGCTTAGTAACGATGCCAACAGTCAGAATACCCAGCTCCTTTGCGATTTGTGCAACAACGGGGGAAGCGCCTGTGCCTGTTCCGCCGCCCATACCGGCGGTTATAAACACCATATCAGTACCCTTTAGCATGGAAATAATTTCCTCTTTAGATTCCTCTGCCGCACGCATACCGTTTTCAGGGTTAGAGCCTGCACCCTTACCTTTAGTTAGTTTTTCCCCTATTTGCATAACGGTTTCTGCCTCTGAAAGAAGCAAAGCTTGTCTGTCTGTGTTTATCGCAATAAAGTCAACACCTTTAATTCCTGATTTAATCATTCTGTTAACAGCGTTATTTCCACCGCCGCCAACGCCAACAACCTTAATTTTAACAATATTCTCCACTTCGTTTGCAAACTCAAACATCTTTAACTTCCTCCTAATATATTAAACTTATATAATGCTTTGACATAATATTCTTAAATAATCCTACATACTAACTATGTTACAATATTTTAGCATAAATATCAATACAAAAAATGAAATATTTCGATTTTTAGTCATAATAAATTACATATTAATACTATTATTTGGGAATATATCCATTTTAACACTTTTTATTGTTTAGCAGTCATATCAATGGGGGTTTGGGTTTTGCCCTCCCACCAAGGGAACAGCTCATTTTTAGGGGTGAATGGCACCTCGTCTGTGTTGGTTAGGGTAATTGTACCTCCATACCCTGGGTTGATTTGTGGAATTATTTGATTGAGTCGCTTTAGCTTCTCGGGTAATTCCTTTTGGTTGCCCAGTTTAATCTCTA
>CAZMCJ010000051.1:4735-8762 GCA_964564795.1 uncultured Eubacteriales bacterium
TATCGTACTTATCCTTATAGGTAATGTAGTTTATTTTGTCTGCCAGTCCATTTTCTCTAAGGTTTTTCATAATGCTTACAAACAAATCAAGGTCTCCCGGGTTATCCTTGTAAATATACCCACCAACTTCTACGTTAACCCACTCGGAGTCCACAATGTATGGCACAGGTATAAATTCCCCATCGGTATTTTTTTCCATTACTTTTCCTGTTTCACTAACATAAATCTTCTCGCCATTCAATGACGTTTTGGCGGCAATTTTACCCTCCTTAACATTAATAACAAGGGTGGTTGGCATTTTCTTTTCAACCTTTACCTCATCAAAGGTTGGAAAATTTGTTTGCAAAGCCTTTTCGACACGTTTTTTATTAATGCTAAACAGGTTGTCCCCCACTATAACACCACTATTTTTTATAATGTCCTGAGCCGCAATCTTTTCACTGCCAACTACGCTAATCTCCTTTATGTTAAAAAATCCACGCATTAAGTAAATTCCAAACAAACATAAAAGCAAAATCAGAAAGGCTATAAGAACTCTTCTCCTAGCCTTTCTTTTTTTCCTAAGCTGTGTGTATTTTATTCGTTGTTCCTTGCTGTTCACATTAACCTTTTTGATTAATCTGTCCCTAGATTCGGCACTATTTTGTGGGGATTCTTTTGAATTTGTTCCCCTGAATTTTTCTAATTGCTTTTGAGTTTGAACGCTTTGCATCGCCCGTTCTTCAGCTGTTGTCTTGGGCACTCTTGCTGTTTTCATCGGTCTTTTATCTTTTTCCATTACCTCAGCCCTTTCATTAAATCCTTTTTATCTTTGCTCCTAACTTTTTCAAGTTTCCTTCAATATTTTCATATCCCCTATCAATGTGGGAAAGGTTGCCTATCTCGGTTATTCCTTTTGCTTTTAGCGCTGCAACAACAAGTGCTGCACCCCCACGCAAATCGCTGCAATCAACTTTGCTTCCATAAAGCTCTTTAACACCGTAAACAATTGCCATTTTGCTCATAACCTTGATGTCCGCACCCATTTGGTTGAATTCGCTCACCTGTTTAAAACGGTTTTCAAATATATTTTCCACAAACACGCTGGTGCCATTTGCCACCGCCAAATATGCCATCAAAATTGATTGCGCATCTGTTGGAAAGCCTGGGTAAGGCATTGTTTGCACCATACGCACCGGTTTTATACTGCTACCGCCTTTTAGGTAAATTGAGTTATCGTATTCCTTAATATTACAGCCACTTTCCCGCAGAACGTCTAGCGGGCTTGAAATGTGGTTTGCTTGCGCCCTATTGAGTAGAATTTCGCCCCCTGTTATTGCCGCCGCTGTTAAATAGGTAACAGCAACAATTCTATCGTGCAAAACCTCGTACTCCACGCCGTTTAGCTCATCAACACCTTCTATCACAATTGTAGAGGTGCCTGCGCCTTTAATCCTTGCCCCCATTTTATTAAGGAAATTTTGCAAATCCTCAATCTCGGGCTCCTTTGCGCAGTTTGTTACAACGGTTACCCCTTTGCTTTTTGCCGCCGCAATCATAATGTTTTCTGTTGCGCCAACGCTTGGGAAGGCAAGATGAATGTTGCACCCTTCAAAATCAGTAATGCAGCATTCCATTGCCCCACCCAAATCATTTATTGTAGCTCCCAATTTTTTAAGGGCGCTAATATGCAAATCGATAGGCCTCGGTCCTAGCTCACATCCACCCGGGAGGGACATCGAGGCGCTTTTGCACCTTGATAGGACTGCTCCTAAAAAAATAACGGACGACCTCATCTCCTTCATTAATTCAAGCGGAATTTCGCTTTTATCAACAAGGGAGGGGTCTATTATAAGGCTGGAGCCGTCCAGCTCCACCTTGCACCCAATGTGCTCTAATATCTTAACAGCCGAGCTGACATCGCGTAGCTTTGGGCAATTATGTATGACACTCTTGCCTTTAGTTAGTATGGTGCCTGCCAAAATGGGCAAAACGCTATTTTTTGCGCCTTGCACGCAAAGCTCGCCCTGTAAGGGGCTGCCGCCTTCTATAAAAATTCTTTCCATTGCATAACCTCCTAATAACCTTTTTTGCGATTATTAATAGCTTATGCAAAATAGCCCTTACTTGCTAATTAATTTTATTTTAACAAATTTATTATAATATTGCAAATTTGTTCCGTTGCGCCTGGTTTTGCTAGTTTTTTTGCGCCTTCTTCCATATCCTTTATGGCTTTTTCATCTTTGATAATACCCCTTATTTTTAAGTAAAGGGCAGAGCTTGTTAGGTCCTTTTCCTCCAACATTTCACTTGCGCCGGCATTTTTAAATTCCAAGGCGTTAAAATACTGGTGATTGCCCGTCACATTTGGGGAGGGGACTAAAATAGATGCCTTTTGCAAAACAGCAAGCTCGGCTAGGGTAATTGCGCCACTGCGACACACCAAAAGGTCTGCCCCACTCATCACACACCCCATATTATTTATATATTTTTCAATCTTTATGTTTGGGTGGGTTTTTGCAAGCACCTCACTATCAATCCTTTTGCACACATCGTCATAATAACGCACGCCCGTTGCAAAGATTATGCTAAAATCAATATCGTTTTTGTTGTTATTTATAATTTCCACCATTGCATCGTTAATCTTTTGCGCACCTAAACTGCCCGAAAAGCACGCAAGCAGCTTTTTATCCCCTTCCAGCCCCAGCTCCGCCTTTGCACTTTTTTTTGGTATCCCCACCATATTAGGACGGATTGGGTTGCCTGTCAGTGTGATTTTACGTGGATTTTTAAAATATTTTTTGCTGTCGTCAAATGATATTAAAACCTCGTCAACATAGCGGGATAGAATTTTGCTTGTTAGCCCCGGGAATGCGTTTTGCTCATGTATAACCGTTTTTATTCCCATTTTTGCGCCTTTATAAAGCACAGGTCCCGAAACATAACCACCCGTTCCCACAATAACATCGGGTTTAAACTCTTTTATTATTTTCTCGCTGTCAGAAAGTGCATTAAATGCGCACTTTACCGCCTTTACGTTATGGACACAAACCTTACGCTTAAAACCTTTAACGTCAGTCAAATAAAGCTTATACCCCTCTTGTGGCACAAGGGTGTTTTCCATTCCGTTTTTTGTTCCAACAAAGGCAATCTCCGCATTGGAATAACGCTCCCTTATAAAATTTGCAATTGCAATAGCGGGGTTGATATGCCCTGCTGTGCCACCACCTGCAAACAAAATCCTCATAAAATCACTCCAATTTTCTTACTTATTGCAATATCTGGATATGTTTAAAACCAACCCCATCTCGCAAAGCAGAAGTATTAACGCCGTTCCGCCATAGCTAAAAAATGGCAGCGGCATACCTGTTACAGGAATTGTTTTGGTTACAACGGCAATATTTATAAGAACTTGAAGTGCAACCAACGAAATTATACCAACGATTAATAGTGCGCCAAACTTATCTGGGCATTTGTGGGCAATAACAAGCCCACGCCACAAAAGTGCAGCGAACAAAATAAGCAAAATTACACCGCCAAAAAACCCCATTTCCTCGCACCAGATGGAAAATATAAAGTCATTATGGGGCTCTGGTATATATAGGAATTTTTGCCTGCTCTCCCCCATTCCAAGGCCAAACAAACCACCCGAGCCGATAGCATAAAGGGATTGCAAAATTTGGTACCCCTTCCCAAGCGGGTCAAGCTCTGGGTGTAGCCACATATCAACACGGCTTTTTGCATAGTCAGTAAAAAATATTATACCCGCAATAGCCGTTCCACCAACTCCCGCCATTAATGCAAAGGGGAAAATTGGCGCACCACCCACAAACACCATAACCATACCAACTGCGCAAATAAGGATTGTTGCACTAAAGTGTGGTTCCAAAATAAGAAGTACTGCTGTTGCCATAAGCACCCCAACATAAGGAAAAATGCCTGTTATTATCTTGCCCATTTTTTCGGTGTTATGGGATATGGAGCTTGCAAAGAAAATTATAGTTGCAATCTTTGTAAACTCGCTGGGTTGGAAGCCAAAAAGCCATCT
>CAZMCJ010000052.1:0-6028 GCA_964564795.1 uncultured Eubacteriales bacterium
CTTTTAGTTTTTGGTTCATTTTATACACAAGTATATAATAGTATAGCCAAAAGGCATAGAAAAGCGCAGAATAAAGCAACAGGTAAACACCAACTACAATCGCAAGGTTAATACCATTAAATGTTATCCAACCAAAGCCAAAAACAACTAAAAGTGTTGAGGTAAGGGTGGTAACAAGGTGAATAGCAATTCGCCTTTTGTTAAACGTATTGTTCAAATTCCCCTCGCCATAAAGAATAAAGTGGCACAAGGAGAGCAAACCGGAAAGCAAACAAAACTGCAAAAGCAGGTTTGTGGTTAAGTAGCCAACGTGTGAAAAACAAAGGTCGTATACAATGCCAAAAAACAAAAATGTCATTACATATAATGCCAAAATAGGTTTGAAAGCTACCGCAAATTTTGCAAATTTAAAGTAAAGTTCTTTCATAATTCATACCCCCAATCTTTCTTTTAAAAGTTTAACATACTGCCTGGAAATATTGATTTTCTCTTTGTTCTCCAACGTTGCCTCCAGCTTTTGACTAAAGGTAGGTGCAAGGAAGCTCACCTTGGAAAGGTTTAGGATTATGCTTTTGCTTGCTCTAAAGTAGTTTTCGTGGAAGTGTTTTTCCTCAATCTCATAGAGCTTAAGCGGGGTTTCATAAACCTTTTGCTGTGTGTAAATGAAGGTCTTTTTGTCTACACCCTCAAAATAAAAAACATCATTGAGATTAACTAGATAGGTTTTTCCATCAATTATTCCGCTTAGTTTTTTATCGCTATCCTTCAATAGTGAAAGTAGCCTTAAGATGCGCTCGTCAAGCTGCTTGCAGTTAACAATTATCTCGTCATTCTCGCAGTTTTCGTTTATTGTAATCTTCATTTTATCACTAGCCCCCTTCCTTAATATCAGTATAGTTTAAACAAGTAAAAGTGTAAATACATTGTGGAGTAAGGTGCTAAAAATAGTGAGTGAGATGCAAAACTACCTCATTCTTCCTCCACCCGCACTGTCCCACATATCTGGGTTATCGCCAGCCACAGCCTTAAGGGGGTTGGATAGCTCAATGATTTTCTTAACAACATCAGCATGAACATCAGCCATAAAGCCGTTAAAGTTTTCCTCAAGCTGAACGGTATCACGGGAGCCAACCAAGATGCTGCCAACGTTCTTTTGCGCCTTTAGAAATGCAAAAGCAAGTGCCGGCATAGAAAGGTTTGTTTCCCGAGCAATCACTCTAAGCTCATCTAGAAGTGGGAATATGTATTCCTCGAAACCTGGGTCGGTGTGACGTCCAGCTTTCCACGCACCGTTGTAAAGCCTTGTTTCGCGCCTGCCCATTGGAACGTCATCAATAGTTTTGTATTTGCCTGTCAAAAGCCCTTGTGAAAGAGGGGAGTATGCCCAAAGAGCAATATTGTTCTCCTCGTTTGCAGAACCAATCTTGCTTTCAACTTGACGCCAAAGCAGGGAATATGGTAGTTGGTTGGTAACAACACCACGACCCGCAATTTCTGCAATGCACTCCTTGCCATAGTTGCAAACACCAACAGCACGGATTTTCCCGTCCTTTTTTAGTTTTTCAAAGGCACTGAAGGTTTCCTCAACCGGTGTTTCGGGTGATGGCCAGTGAATTTGATAAAGATCAATATAATCGGTTTTAAGTCGTTTTAAGCTTGCCTCGCAACACTCAATAACTTGGTTGTACTCAAGGTGGTCAGAGTAAACCTTTGTTGCAACAATCGCCTTGTCACGTCTGCCAACAAGCGCATCGCCCAAAACCTCCTCGCTTTTTCCGTCCCCGTATTTCTCAGCACTATCAATAAAGTTAATACCAAGGTCAAGAGCCTTATGCACTGTTTTAATCGCGTCTGCGTCGTTGCTCTCTCCCCAAACTTTAGCCCCTGAGAAACTCCAGGTGCCAAGGGAGAGGCGAGAAACCTCTAAATCTGTTCCAAATAGCTTAAAATATTCCATAGTACCCTCCAAAATCTTATAATAACTATATGATACACTAAAATGTAAGCCCTTACAATAAAATTTATATAAATAATGCTTTTATATTGAAAATATTATATAATAGGGTTAATAATACTTTTATACAGGCAGGAGGAATGAATAATGGATGATATAAAACGTGGTGTGGTGTTTGGTGGAGGCGGCGCAAGGGGAGCATACGAGATGGGCGTTTGGAAGGCGCTGCACGAGCTAGGCTATGATTACAGCATTGTTGTTGGAACATCAATTGGCGCAATAAATGGCGCAATGATGGCACAGGGGCATTATGAACAGGCGCTGGAGTTTTGGGAAACCATTGATGACAGCAAAATACACACGATGAAAACACCAATTGACATTTCAACAATTGCAAGCTCCATAAAAACGGTGGAGGCACTTTTTGGTGCGTACACAAAGTCGGGTGGGTTGGATTTTACCCCCCTTAGCGAGGCGTTGGATAAATTCATTGATGAGGATGCCCTAAGGGCATCAAAAATTGATTTTGGAGTTGTGACAGTTCAATTGCCGGAGGCAAAGGCTGTTCAAAAGTTTAAAGATGAAATTCCGCAAGGTGCGATAAAGGATTACATTCTTGCAAGTGCTGCGTGCTTTCCAATAATGAAAACACACGATATTGACGGTGTGCGCTACATAGATGGAGGATTTAGGAACAACCTGCCTATGGATATGGCGTATGAGAGGGGTGCAAGGGAGCTTGTGGTTGTGGATTTGGATAGCATTACCTTCAACCGCCCCAAAATTCCAAAAGATTGCAAGATAATCCACATAAAACATCGCAAATACTTGGGAATGATGATGGATTTTAGAACAGATAGATGCAGAACAAATATCCAAAAGGGTTATCTATCCACAATGAAGGCATTTGGCAAGATTGAGGGTGGGGAGTACTACTTTGAATTGGGCGAAATACGTAAAAACTACGAAACCCACAAAGAAAGGCAAGTTAAGTTTGAGAAAAGGATTGATGGCAAACTTTTTGGTCGAATTACAAGGTATATTAAAAAACATAACGATACCGATGGCAAAATAGCGGGTACAATTGCAGGTATGGCAGAGTGCCTGGGAGAATGCTTTAATATGGATAACAGCAAAATTTACAACTTTGCAGATTTTAATAGGGAAGTTTTTAAAAAGGTTAATGAGTTTAAAGCAAACATATCGGTTGAAGAGTTTGAAAAGTATATGAAAAATACCTTTAAAGATAACGATTATAAAAAAATGGTGAAGGACGCAGGGGTTCTGATAGATAGCAAAACAGTTGTGAGTTTTTTCATTTACCTAATTAAGAAAGAAATGAAGGGAATAGCCCAAAATGCAATGCTATGGAGCATTTTCACACTCCGCCCAATGGAATTTTGCGCGGCGGTTTATTATATGATTTTGGAAGATGGGCAAGAATAACAAAAAGGTGTGTTGCAAAAGCAACGCACCTTTTTGTTATTCTACTTACCGCAGCATTTTTTGTATTTTTGACCGCTACCACAGGGGCAAGGATCATTTCTGCCAACCTTATTGCTCTTTGCAATAACCGGTTCACTTGTTGCATCGCCACTGCTTTTAAGATGCTCAACGTCTGCAACATCCTCACGCTTTGGTGCTTCGTTGCGCTCGATCCGCACCATAAACATAGTCTTTGCGGTGTCCTCTTTAATTCTTGAAATCATTTCTTCAAACATTTGCAGACCTTCAAACTTATACTCAAGTGCTGGGTCACGTTGACCATAAGCACGAAGTGTAATTCCCTTTTTAAGCTGATCCATAGCGTCGATGTGATCCATCCACTTTTTATCAACGTTTTGCAGCAGGATAACACGCTCCGCCTCGCGCATAAGTTCGTGCCCAAACTCAAATTCACGTGTTTCGTAAACTGCCTTTGCCTTTTCAAATATTGTAGAAACAATTTTCGCTGGCGTCAAATAATTTAATTCGTCAGATGTGTATATCAAATCATCTTGTGTTAGGAATAGTGGGAGATACTCGTTCTTAAGGGACAGGAAATCAAAGTTATCCATAATACCATCAACGCTTGTGCAGCGTGCAACACTATTTGTAATAACCTCCTCAATCATCTTAAGAATTGTCTCCCTAAGGTCTTCGCCGTTAAGCACTTGGTTTCTTTGTGCATAGATGATTTTGCGCTGCTCATTCATAACATCGTCATACTGCAAAACGCTCTTTCTTATGCCAAAGTTCCTACCTTCAATTTTAGATTGTGCGCCCTCAATAGATTTTGTTAGGATTTTTGCCTCAATTGGCATATCATCCTCGAGCCCAATAGCGGCAACAAGCCCTTGAATACGGTCGCTACCAAATAGGCGCATCAAATCGTCCTCAAGCGATAAGAAGAAACGTGTTTGCCCAGGGTCGCCTTGGCGTCCTGCACGTCCGCGCAATTGGTTATCTATACGTCTGCTCTCGTGACGCTCTGTGCCTATGATGAATAGACCGCCCGTTGCTTTAACCTTTTCGGCGTCTGCATCAATTCCGGGCTTATATTTAGCGTTTAGCTCCTTATAAAGGGCACGGCACGCCAAAATATCCTCGTCCTCGGTTTCAAAATAAGATGTTGAGTTAGCAATTTGGGTTTCGTCGTAGCCAAGCTTGCGCATCTCTCGCTTTGCCATAAACTCAGCGTTGCCGCCAAGCAAAATGTCCGTTCCACGTCCTGCCATATTGGTGGAGATGGTAACAGCGCCATATTTACCCGCTTGCGCTACAATTTCCGCCTCTTTCTCGTGGTACTTAGCGTTAAGAACCTCGTGCTTAACACCATACTTTTTAAGCATTGAGGAAAGCATTTCAGATTTTTCAATAGAAACGGTACCAACCAAAACAGGTTGATTACGGTTATGGCACTCCACAATTTGAGCAATTACAGCTTTGAACTTTGCTTGTTCATCTTTGTAAACAACATCGCTCAAATCCTCACGTGCAAGTGGCCTGTTTGTTGGTATTGGGATAACGTCAAGGGAGTAAATTTCTTTAAACTCGCTCTCCTCCGTTAGCGCTGTTCCTGTCATACCGCTTAGCTTTTTATACATTCTAAAATAGTTTTGGAATGTAATTGTGGCAAGGGTTTTGCTTTCACGCTGAACGGAAACACCCTCCTTTGCCTCAATAGCTTGGTGCAGTCCCTCAGAGTAGCGTCTGCCCACCATAAGCCTTCCTGTAAACTCGTCAACGATTACAATTTCATCATCCTTCACAACATAATCAATATCGCGGTGCATTGTACCATGCGCCTTTAGTGCTTGGGTTATGTGGTGGAAGATGGTGGTATGCTCTGGGTCTGTTATATTATCAATATTAAAAGCACGCTCAGCCTTTTGGATACCGGTTGCGGTAAGGTTAACGCTCTTTGCCTTTTCGTCAATGATGTAGTCGCCTTCCATAAAGTCGCTTAACTCTTTATCGTCCAGCTCCACGATTTTTGTTCCTTTAAGGGAGGAAACAAAACGGTCAGCATGTGCATAAAGATCTGTGGAGGTATCCCCTTGACCTGATATGATAAGGGGGGTTCTTGCCTCGTCGATGAGTATGGAGTCCACCTCATCAACAATTGCAAAAGCGTGGCCACGTTGGTTCCTGTGCTCGGCATAGATAACCATATTATCACGTAGGTAGTCAAACCCAAACTCGTTGTTTGTTCCGTATGTTATGTCCGCCTCATAGGCTTGCTTTTTAAATGCCGGGTCGCTACTGTGAGTAACAAGTCCAACACTAAGACCTAGGAAGTTGTAAACCTTGCCCATCCACTCGCTGTCACGCTTTGCAAGATAATCGTTAACGGTTACGATGTGCACACCGTTTCCAACAAGTGCATTTAAGTATGCAGGTAGGGTTGCTACAAGAGTTTTACCCTCTCCTGTGCGCATCTCGGCAATACGCCCTTGGTGCAAAACAATCCCGCCCAAAACCTGAACAGGGTAGTGCATCATACCAATGCTTCGCATTGCGCCCTCACGAACAACAGCAAATGCCTCGGGCAATATGTCGTCAAGGGTTTCGCCATTTTTAAATCTGTCTTTA
>CAZMCJ010000052.1:6038-8688 GCA_964564795.1 uncultured Eubacteriales bacterium
TGCTCTAAGCTGGCGGTTGGAAAGTGCCTTGTATTCAGGCTCGTAGGAAAGCACCTTGTCTACTATGGGTTGTAGTTTTTTCAGCTCCTTTTCAGAGTAGGAGCCAAAAAGCTTTTCTAGTAATTTTGTCAATATTATTCACCTCAAGATATTATCACTTATTAGTTAAGTACACATATGGTATTATACACCAAAACAATTTAAAAAACTATAGAAATTTTATTAATTTATTGCTATTATTAAATGTGATTAAGAAAAGGGGGAAAAAATATGGTAAATATTGTACTTTTTGAGCCTGAAATTCCGCAAAACACAGGCAACATAGGAAGAACAGCGGTGGCAACGGGTGCAACACTCCACTTGGTTAAGCCAATGGGCTTTACTATTGACGATAAAGCGCTGCGCCGAGCAGGAATGGATTACTGGAAGGAACTAGACGTTTTTTATTATGAAAATATAGCAGAATTTATGCAAAAAAATGGGAATAAAAACTTATATTTTTTTACCACAAAGAGTGAGCAAAACTACACAAACGTTAGCTATGAGGGGGACGTCTACCTTGTTTTTGGCAAGGAAAGTGGCGGAATACCGGAGGATATTTTGGTTGCAAATAAGGATAGATGTGTGCGCCTGCCAATGCGAGATGAGATTAGATCATTAAACCTTTCAAATGCGGTATGTGTGGGTGTTTACGAGGTTTTGCGACAGAACAACTTTGCAAACTTGCAAGAAAAAGGGCAACTTCACCACGAAAAATGGTAAAAATGGTGGTTAAAATAATTAAATAAAGTGTAATATAGTTGTCAATAATTGTATTGTTGTTACATTGTTTTTATATAGGAAATAATATACAATATAATTATGAAAAAATAAAATAATGAGGTGTAAAGGTTTGAGTATGCTAAACAAAAAATCAATTGTTGATATTTGCCTTGCTGGCAAAAAGGTTCTTGTAAGATGCGACTTTAACGTACCATTGGATGAAAATGGTAAAATTACAGATGAAAACAGGATTATGGGAGCTCTGCCAACAATTAAATATTTGGTGGAAAACAATGCAAAAATAATCCTTTGTTCACATATGGGAAGACCGAAGGGCGAGTTTAACAAAAAATACTCACTGGCGGTTGTGGCAAAGGCGCTATCAACCCACCTAAACAAAGAAGTTAAAATGGCTGATGACGTTATTGGCGAAAGTGCAAAAACCCTTGCAAACTCCTTGAAAGATGGGGAGATTATGCTACTTGAGAACGTTCGTTTCCACAAAGAGGAGGAAAAGAACGACCCTACCTTTGCAAAAGAGCTTGCTAGCATTGCGGAAGTTTTTGTAAACGATGCATTCGGAACAGCTCATAGAGCTCACGCATCAACCGAGGGTGTTTCCAAATACTTGCCATCAGTTTGCGGATTTTTGATTGAAAAAGAGCTAAAGTTCCTAGGTGATGCGGTTGCAAACCCAGAGCGTCCATTCGTTGCAATTTTGGGCGGTGCAAAGGTATCGGATAAAATTGGCGTTATCAACAACCTTCTTGAAAAGGTTGATACAATAATTGTAGGTGGCGGAATGGGATACACCTTCCTTAAAGCTAAGGGCACTCACATCGGCTCGTCCCTGTGTGAAACAGAAAAGCTAGACCTTGCAAGGGAGCTAATGGAAAAGGCGGAGGCTAAGGGTGTTAAGCTTCTTCTTCCTATCGACAGCGCTGTTGCAGCAAAATTTGATAAAAATGAGGAACGCAAGGAAACACAAGGCTGTGATATCGAGGACGGCTTTATGGGGCTTGATATTGGGGAAAAGACAATCAAGCTATTTTCAGACGAAATCCTAAACGCAAAAACTGTTATCTGGAACGGGCCTATGGGAGTGTTTGAGTTTGAGAATTTTGCAAAGGGCACAAAGGAAATTGCAAAGGCAGTGGCGGAGTGCAAAGGTACCACAATAATAGGTGGCGGAGATAGCGCAGCGGCTGTAGAAATTTTGGGATATGCAGATAAGATGAGCCATATTTCAACAGGTGGCGGAGCATCACTAGAGTTTTTGGAAGGGCTTGAACTTCCCGGAATTGCTTGCTTGCAAAATAAATAAAATATAAGGAGAAACAAGATGAACAAAGATTTGAGAAGGCCTGTTATAGCAGGTAACTGGAAGATGAACAAAACACCAAGCGAGGCGACTGCGCTTATAAACGAGATTAAAGAAGCGGTTACAAACCCAGCTTGTGATGTTGTTGTGTGCGTGCCTTATGTTTGCCTTGCAAATGCGGTTGAGGCGGCAAAGGGAAGCTTTGTGAAGGTTGGCGCACAAAATATGCACTTTGAAAAAAGTGGTGCATTCACTGGGGAAATCAGTGCTGACATGCTAAAGGAAATTGGCGTAGAGTATGTGGTAATCGGCCACAGCGAAAGACGTGAATATTTTGGCGAAACGGACGAAACAGTTAACAAAAAGGTTAAAATGGCCATTGATAATGGGCTTAAGGTTATACTTTGCTGCGGCGAAACACTAACACAAAGGGAGCAAGGAATAACAAAGGAATTTGTTAAAATGCAAGTTAAAATTGCACTAGGCGGAGTTTGCGAAATTGGCATTAAAAGCGTTATAATCGCATACGAGCCAGTATGGTCAGTTGGAACGGGGCAAAATGCGATG
>CAZMCJ010000053.1:0-8680 GCA_964564795.1 uncultured Eubacteriales bacterium
ATTCCTATTCCATTGTCGCTTTTTAGCACTTCTTTCCCTAAATTCTTTTATTATTATTTTTTATATTTCACTTATTAAATTACAGAAGGGCTGGGTAAAAGTTTAGAGAATATTGCCATAGTATTTCTCCAAGTTGCTAGCTATGAGGGAAGTGTTACTACTTAAATGCAAAAATGGTGATTATTCATCACCATTTTTGAAAATTTTATACGTTATAAATGCGACTATTACCACCGTTAGGAGCATTAGTATTGCCCTTAGCGCCCCGCTGCCTGTTAAAATAACAGCGCTAAGCCCCAAAAGCCCACTTATGGAGTAAAGTATCGCAACAGTTTGTTTTTGTGAAAAACCCATATCTATGAGCCTGTGGTGAAGATGCCCCCTATCAGGAGCCATTGGACTTTGCCCATTCGCAAGCCGCCTAATTATTGCAAAGCCTGTGTCGAATATTGGCAGACCCAGTATCAAAAACGGTACCGCAAATGACATAACTGCGTAAAACTTGAACAATCCTTCTATTGAGAACGTTGCAAGTATATACCCCAAAAACATTGCCCCTGTGTCCCCCATGAAAATCTTTGCTGGGTTAATATTATACGGCATAAAACCAATGCACCCACCCGCAAGCGCTGCCATAACAACCGCAATATATGGATCTGAGACGAGTATTGCAATTATTAGCAGCGAAAATGATGCAATTGATGAAATCCCAACCGCTAAACCATCTAGACCGTCAATTAAATTAACAGCATTTGTTATACCTACAATCCAAATAATGGTGATTGGAATTGCAAAAATGCCAAATGTAATATAGGGGCTTGAAGTAAACGGGTTGAAATTTGTTATAGCCTCTATTCTTATTCCTGCCATAACAGGGAACATTGCCGCCACAATCTGCCCCAGTAGCTTCACCTTTGCGTTGAGTGCCACAACATCGTCTATGCATCCTAAGACGATTATAATAACTGCCCCCAGCAAAATGTTTTGCAACTCTGGGTTCATTGGTATAAAGAGCAACACTCCAGTTAAAAATCCAAAGAATATTGCAAGCCCGCCCAAACGCGGAATTGGGGTTTTGTGCATTCTTCTGTTGTCCTTCGGTACGTCAATTGCCCCAACTTTGTAGGCAAATTTATTGACAAGGGGGGTTGTTGCAAAGGATATGATGAGTGCTACGACAAATGCCGCAATTGACCATATGAAATTTTCTGTATTATTTAGCAAAATCGCCACCTCACTTTACACTCAAAAATCCAACCTTTTTATATACATCTGTCATAATAGGCTCTGCTGCTTGCCTTGCCTTTTGGGCATTTTCTGCCATCATTTTTTTGAGGAAATCTTGGTCAGCCATATATTTTTCGTAATTGTTTCTTATAAATGCAAGAGAGTCTGCAACAGTTTCGCCAACTGCCACCTTAAATGCACCGTACCCTTGGCCCTCAAACTCACTTTCAATCTCCGCATTATTTTTACCTGTAAAAATGCTATAAATGCTCATCAGATTATTAATTCCATCCTTGCCATCACCAAAGTAAACCCTCGCCTCGCTATCTGTCACCGCTTTTTTGAACTTTTTGATAATTTGATCCTTGCTGTCCAAAATTGCAACATATGCGTTTGCGTTGGAGTCCGATTTGCTCATTTTTTGTGTTGGCTCTGCCAAGGAATAAATTTTAGCTCCAACCTTACCAATATATGGGTCAGGCACCTTAAATGTGTTTGGGTGGATTGCATTAAACCGCATCGCAACATCACGAGCAAGCTCCAAATGCTGCTTTTGGTCAATACCAACAGGTACGCAATCGGTGTTGTAAAGCAAAATATCTGCCGCCATTAAAACCGGATATGTGAACAAACCTGCGTTAATGTTATCCGTATTTTTTTGTGATTTATCCTTAAACTGGGTCATACGGGATAGCTCGCCAAATCCCGTAAAGCAATTTAGCACCCACGAAAGTTCTGCGTGGCTTGGCACATGGCTTTGCACAAAAGTAAGGGTTTTTGTAGCATCAATCCCACACGCCATCAAAAGTGCGTATGTTTCCATTGTTCTTCTGCGAAGGCTATCGGGGTCTTGCCTTACTGTTATTGCGTGCATATCAACCACGCAGTAACGGCACTCGTACTCGCTCTCTGGGTCATTTTGCAAATCAACCCAATTTTTAAGTGCTCCCAAATAGTTGCCCAAAGTTATGGAGCCACTTGGTTGAATTCCACTAAAAATTATTTTTTTTTGTTTTTCTTCCATATTACTCTCCAATATATTCTTTAAGGGCGTCGCCCAATATTTTTATTCCTTTTTCAATATTCTCGTCCGTTGGCGTGGAATAATTCATTCTAAAAGAAGAACATTTTTCCTCATCGTCCACACTAAAAGCGTTACCGGGAACAACCGCAACACCCTTTGTTAGGGCAAATGATACGAAGGAAAGCATATCCACATTCTCCGGCAAATCGCACCACAAGAACAAGCCACCTTCTGGCGTGGTATGTTTTACGCTTGGTGGAAAGTGCTTTTTAATGCCACTGAGCATAAGGTTTGCTTTTCTATCGTAAATTTTTCTTATTTTTGCAATATGTTCTTCAAAGGAATATTGCTCCATAAAATCATTTATTAAAATTTGAAAGAAAAGGTTCGTGTGGACATAACAACAAGTTTTGAGATTATAGCCTTGTTTGCAAGTACAAAACCAATACGTATGCCTGCACTCATAACCTTGCTCATAGAGCCTGCATAAATAACAAGTCCATCGGTATCCATGCTCTTAATTGTTGGGATATCCTCCCCTGTAAAGCGAAGCTCACCGTATGGGTTATCCTCCAAAATTATGCATCCATACTTTTTGCACACATCGTAAATTTGCTTTCTTTTTTCAAGTGATGTGCAGGTGCCTAATGGGTTTTGAAAGGATGGTATTATATATAGCATTTTTACATTTTTTTGTGTTTTAAGGGTATTTTCAAGCTCAGCTACATCCATCCCATCACTTTCCATAGGGATAGAAACCAGCTTTGTGTTATATGCTTTAAATGCATTTAATGCGCCCACGAATGATGGTGCTTCGCACAAAACAATATCTCCCTCGTTGCATAGCGCCTTTGTTGAAAAATCAATAACTTGTTGCCCACCACTAACAATTATTAAATCGTCGTCTTCGTTATTCATGTTGAATGCTTCAGAAAGTCTTTGCTTTAGCTTGTCACGAAGTGGGCCATACCCCTCTGTCACACCATATTGCAGTGCCATCGTTCCCTTGTTTTCAAAAATATCGTTAGCTATCTTTTGCATCTCAACGATTGGAAATGATTCTGATGCTGGGTTTCCAGCTGCGAAAGAAATTATGTTCGGGTTGGAAGAATGCTTTAAAATCTCCCTAATTGCCGATGGCTTTAAGCCACTTACTTTGTTCGAAAAATTATATTCCATCTTTTTATACCTCTTTTTTATGTTTAACTATGATAATACCACAATTTTCAAGTAAATTCAACATTGTGCGAGTAAACAATTCACCCGCCCAACAATTATTTTATTCCAATATCTTTTCTAAAGTGCATTTTTTCGAAGCTAACCTTTTCCACTGCCTCGTATGCCTTTTTAATTGCCTCGTCCAAATTTTTTCCTGTTCTTGTAATGCCAAGCACCCGACCGCCATTTGTTAGTGTTTCACCGTCTTTAACAACCGTTCCTGCATGGTAAACTGTTGCATTTTCTAATCTTTTGCACTCGTTAATACCATTAATTTTAAACCCAACATCATATGAGTTTGGGTAGCCCCCCGATGCCAAAACAATGCACACCGCCGCATTATCCTCCCACTGAATATCTATTTTTTCAAGCTCCTTATTGTAAATAGAAACAAAAATATCCATCAAATCAGTTTTAAGACGTGGTAGCACAACTTGTGTTTCAGGGTCGCCAAAGCGTGCGTTATACTCGATAACCTTAACGCCCGATTTGGTGAGTATCAGCCCAAAGTAAAGGCAACCACTGAACTCCCTTCCCTCTTTTGCCATTGCGGCAACGGTAGGGAGGAAAATTTTCTCCACACACTCTTTTTCAATTTCCTTTGTGTACACCCTGCTAGGGCTAAATGTGCCCATTCCACCAGTATTGCCACCCTTGTCGCCATCAAAAATCCTTTTGTGGTCTTGGGCAGAAACCATTGGCTTTAGGGTTTTGCCATCGCAAAATGCAAGCACAGAAACCTCTTGCCCTTCCAAAAACTCCTCAACAACAACCCTTGAGCCTGATGCGCCGAACTTTTTATCGTCCATCATCTCTTTAAGTGCATCCTTTGCTTCATCAAGGTTCTGCGCAATAACAACACCTTTTCCAAGTGCAAGCCCCTCCGCTTTTATAACAACAGGGTAGGAATTTTCCTCTTCGATATATTTTGCTGCATCCTTGCTGTTATCAAAAACCTCGTACCCTGCGGTTGGAATATTATATTTTTTCATAAGCTCTTTGGAGAAAACCTTGCTACCCTCAATAATGGCAGCATTTTTCTTAGGCCCAAAGGTCATAATCCCCTCTTCGTTAAGGGCGTCCACCATTCCAAGCACAAGGGGGTCATCGGGTGCAACAACAACAAAATCAATTGCGTTCTCCTTGCAAAAATCGCAAACACCGGTGATATCAGTCGCCTTTATGGCAACATTTGTTGCAATCTCCCCTGTGCCACCGTTGCCAGGTGCGCAAAAAAGTTGGGTTACCTTTTTGCTCTCCTTTAATTTATGTGCAATTGCATGCTCACGTCCGCCAGAGCCAACTATCAAAACCTTCATAATTAATCCCCTTATTTTTTAGTGCTTAAAGTGCCTAACCCCTGTGAACACCATCGCAATATTATGTTTATCGCACGCTTTTATAGAGTCCTCATCCCTTATGGAGCCACCTGGTTGGATTATTGCGGTAATTCCCGCCTTTGCCGCCGCTTCCACACAATCGCTAAATGGGAAGAAGGCATCGGATGCCATAACCGAACCCCTCGCCTCGTCCTTTGCATACTTTATTGCAAGGTCTAGAGCTGTAATTCTGTTTGTTTGCCCAGGGCCAACACCTGTTGTTGCATTATCCTTTGCAAGCACAATTCCATTGCTCTTTGTGTGCTTAACAACCTTCATAGCAAATTTTAACGTTTCCATCTCTGCCGCTGTTGGTTGTTTTTTAGTCACAACCTTTATATTACCCTCGTCAAACACCTCTGTATTAAGGTCTTGCACCAAAAGTCCACCAGCAACCTTTTTCATATCAAGCATGCTTTTTTCGTTTGGTTTGGAGATGTCCTTAAGCTCCAGCACCCTAATATTTTTCTTTTGCATTAGTATTTCCAGTGCTTCTGCCGTGTATGATGGCGCAATAACAATCTCGATAAATATTTTGTTAATTTCCTCCGCTGTCGCCTTGTCAATCTCCCTATTTGCAGCAACAATACCACCGAAGATTGAAATAGGGTCTGCATCGTGTGCTTTTTTGTATGCAGTCGCAATATCACTTGCCACGCCAACACCACAAGGGTTTGCGTGCTTAACCGCAACAACACAAGGCTCGCTAAACTCCTTAATTAAATCAAGCGCACCGTTTGTATCGTTTATGTTGTTATAAGAAAGCTCCTTGCCATGTAGTTGCACAGCGCTCGCCAAAGTGCCCGAGAGGTTGGTGCCAATCTCCTTATAGAACACACCCTTTTGGTGTGGGTTTTCTCCGTAGCGCATATCTTGCGCCTTTTCAAATGTCATTGTGAATGTGTTTGGCAGCATATCCTTGTCTATTTGCCTTCTCAAATATCCAGCTATCATAGTATCATAACTGCTTGTATGTTCAAAAACCTTGTATGCTAGGTTAAAAAGTGTTTCCTTTTTTACTTTTTTATTCTCTGCTAGCTCCGCCAAAACCTTTGAATAATCCGCTGGGTCAACAATAACCGCAACGTCTTGGAAGTTTTTCGCCGCCGCCCTAATCATAGTAGGCCCACCGATGTCAATATTCTCAATTACTTCCTCTTGCTCTACCCCTTCTTTAAGCATTGTAGCCTTGAATGGGTAAAGATTGATTGCAACCACGTCAATTGGGGTTACACCAAGTTCCAAAAGTGTTGCCATATGCTCCGCATTATCACGTATTGCAAGAACGCCCGCATGCACCATTGGGTGCAAGGTCTTAACTCGTCCGTCCAGACATTCTGGGAAACCTGTAACATCGCTTATATTTATAACGTTAATTCCGGCGTCCCTTATTGCTTTTTCAGTTCCCCCTGTTGATACAATCTCGTACCCCAGCTCGCTCAGTCCCTTTGCAAATTCAATAACACCGGTCTTATCCGAAACACTTATTAATGCTCTTTTCTTCATTATGCTCCCCCTAAATTTTATTGTTGCATATCATATCAATTGCCTGCGGCAAAATCTCCCATTCTGCCTCCTCCATCACTCGCTTTTGCAAAGTTTCAGGAGTGTCGTCCTTATTAATATAAACCGCCTTTTGCAAAATTATTGCCCCACCGTCCACAATCTCGTTTACAAAGTGAACAGTTGCCCCCGTTACCTTAACACCATAATCAAGTGCCGCCTTATGCACCTTCAGCCCGTAAAAACCGTCCCCACAAAAGGCTGGGATCAGTGATGGATGCACGTTAATAATCTTATTTTTAAACGGTTGTGTAATGGTTTTTGTAAGTATGGAAAGATAGCCCGCCAAAACAACCAAATCAATCTTTTCGTCCTCTAGCGTTGCCAGTATTTCCTTTTCAGTTTCTGAACCATATGTTTTTTTATCTATAACCTTAGTTTTTATGTTGTGCCGTTTGCCACGCTCCAGTGCATAAACATCAGGCTTGGAGGAAATAATAATGGCAATTTTACCATTTTTAATCTCTCCTGCCTCAATTGCATCTATGATGCTTTGCAGGTTAGTTCCCCCGCCCGAAACCATCACCGCAATATTCAGCATATGTCAACACCCTTTTCCCCTGCGATAACCTTGCCTATAACATATGCGTCCTCGCCAAAGCCTTTGCAAATTTGGATAGCCTTGTCAACATCTTTTTTGCTCACCACAAACATCATACCAACACCCATATTAAAGGTGTTGAACATATCACGCTTTGGTACTCCGCCTGTTTTTGCAATCAAGTCAAATATTGGTAATGGTCTTAGCAGTTTTTCCTCAACAACCGCTCTATACCCATCTTTAAGCATCCTTGGAACATTCTCGTAAAATCCGCCACCTGTTATGTGGCTAACTGCCTTAACCTCCACCTGCTCAATTAATGAAAGCATTGGCAAAACATAAATTTTGGTTGGGGTGATTAGCGCCTCACCCAGCGTCATCTTAAGCTCATCATAGTGGCGCGCCAAAGCTTGTTCACTTACGTCAAACACCTTCCTAACAAGAGAAAATCCGTTTGAATGCACACCCGAAGAAGGTAGTGCAATAATCACATCATCTGCCTCTATCTTGCTTCCATCAATCATCTCATCCTTATTAACAACACCCACAGTAAAGCCTGCCATATCATACTCGTCCTCTGAGTAAAACCCTGGCATCTCCGCTGTTTCTCCGCCAACAAGCCCGCAACCTGCAAGAACGCAGCCATCCGCAACCCCCTTTACAATTTCCGCAACTCTTTCTGGCACATTTTTGCCAACCGCAATGTAATCAAGGAAGAAAAGTGGTTTTGCACCGCAGCAAATAACATCATTAACGCACATTGCAACGCAATCTTGCCCAACTGTATCATGCTTGTCCATCAAAAATGCAAGCTTTAATTTCGTACCAACACCGTCTGTGCCCGAAACCAAAATCGGACTGTGGTATTTGGAAATATCAAGCTGAAACTGCCCGCCAAAACCGCCAATCGCCCCCAGCACACCACTAACCTTTGTGCGCTCCACGTGGGATTTCATAAGCTCCACCGCTTGGTATCCCGCAACAACGTCAACCCCTGCTTCTTTGTATGTTTTGCTAAAGCTTTCCATATTGTTCTCCAATCTATTTTTTAAAACTTTCTTTAAGTGCTTTGTTTTTCGCTCTAACCTCGTTCGCCATTTCCTCTTTAAACGCAACCAGCTTTTGCATTAGCGCTTCGTCCGATAGCGCCAAAATTTGTGCCGCCAAAATTCCTGCATTCTCCCCACCGTCAATTGCAACAGTTGCAACGGGTATTCCCTTTGGCATTTGCACTATTGAAAGTAGAGAATCAAGTCCGTCCATAGTTGATGATTTTATAGGAAGCCCTATAACAGGGATTGTTGTATATGCCGCCAAAACCCCTCCCAAATGAGCTGCCTTGCCCGCCGCCGCAATGATAACACCAACGCCATCTTTTAGCGCATTTTTAGCTAGAGCCTCCGCCTCCACCGGTGTTCTGTGGGCAGATATAACCGAAACGTCATAGGAAATACCAAACTTTTCAAGCATATCAATCGCCTTCTTCACAACAGGCAAATCGCTATCGCTCCCCATTACAACGGAAACCTTTAATTTTGTCATTTTATTTACCACCTTTTCTAAAAATAGTAATAAGAGCCACAAATTCTTATGGCTCTTATATTTTTTTATTTTTCGCTTGACCCACTAAACACAAGCCCTATCGCACTATCAACAGTTACCCTTATGCCGTCCTTTAGTATGCTTGTTGCACCCTTAGCACCGCAGATAACGGGTATATCTAGTGAG
>CAZMCJ010000054.1:0-8667 GCA_964564795.1 uncultured Eubacteriales bacterium
ATCGTTTCATCGGTTGGGTTAATTAAAACCCCAGACACTGAATTCTCAGCTTTTAGTAACTCCTCCAAAACTTCCATTTGGGACTCAACATCTAGTTTGGTATAATATTCCGTCACCTCTACATTGAAATCTTCCAATTCTGCAATTGCCTTCTTAATACCACTATTTATGTTCATTGCAAAATGTTTGTTTTCACCGCTGTCCTCCACCAAAATTGCTGCAAGCTTTATTTTGCTACGCTTTAGCATAGATGCCGCCTTGTTGATTTTGTAATTGTTTTTCTCTATATAATCATTTACCCGTTTTCTTGTCGCCTCGCTTATCCCACTTTTGTTATGCACAGCCTTGTGAACCGTTACAACCGAAACATTAAGCGCGGCTCCAATATCTTTATATGTTGCACTCTTACTCATTCTCTGCTCCTTTTTGCTCGAAAAGTTATATAGAACATTTTACCACTTTAAAGCAAATTTTGCAACACAGCGTTTCCCTATAAACTTTATAAATTTGAGCATATTTCCAAAAAGTCGATTATTTTCTCGTCTGGGACATTTTCGTCAATTCCCACACACGAGATGGAGAATTTATCGTGCGGAGCTCCATATTCATAAAGCTTTTTAATATCTTTCTCCATTTCTTCCCTTGAAGATGTGCCCATTTTAACAGGGCTATAGCGTGCATTTAGCCAAATTTCAGGCATTTCTTTGCGAACTTCCATTATGTTTGAATATGCCCCAACTTCAATAAACTTTAAGTTGTTAACCTTTGCATACCCTGCAGCAACGTGTTCTGTTGTTTTGCCACAGTGGTGTATTCCATAGTTAGTAAAAACTTCGCTTTGCATATTATCGTACTTAAGAAGGAATTTTTCGTAAAGGTCAAGCGGTATCATCTCCACACTGCAATTAGATGTAACATAAGATGTTGGCGCCACCTTATTTGTTATTGCTGTTACACCACCGGAAATTGTGTTTGAAATCGCATAAAGCCTTTTGCCAATATCAATAGAAAGCTTTGTAATCTCTAAAAGAAGATTTTCCGCCAGCTCAGGCTCCTCATAATATGCGATAAAAATATCCTCACCAAGCAAATCCATTGCAATGTTTTGCACACCCATTAGGTTAATGCACGGCTCCACCGCTCCAAATTCCTTCATTAAATAGTCAATTTGGCTTTGGATTTTTGCCCATACCGGGTTTTCATCCAAATTTGGTGCCTTTAGCCCTTCAGTTTCCTCAATAGTAAGCCCTGCCTTTATAACCTGTGGAGCATCACCAGCACTAAAGCGAACCTCGCACCCCATAATTTGGGAGTGCAAAAATCCCATACCCAAAAGGTCGCTACCTATCAATGGTCGAGGAGAAGGGTTTTCCTCCCCTATTCCAAATTTTCCAAAACGCTCGAACAATGTTTTTCTCATTTTGACGTCCGCCTCCATACGGTAGACAGGGTCATCAAAAAATTTCTCGTCAAAGCATATTCCGGCATTTTTGTGCCACCACGATGGGTGGAATGTTATATCAAATGGTATTTTATTCATTTATCCTCCTTTTGCCCCCTAGCCCATAAGCATATTAGGCACAGTCATAACAGCTGCCGGGAAATATGTTATAAGTATCAAAACTCCGACCATAACCGCATAGAATGGCAACATAGTCCTTGCCAGCCTTTCTATCGGCACCCCCGAGACGGCACTACCAATAAATAGTGTACTGCCAACAGGTGGAGTTAATAGACCTATTCCCAAGTTAAGTATCATAACAACTCCAAAGTGTACCGGATCCATTCCAATACCTGTTGCGATTGGTAGCAGGATTGGTGTCGCAATTAAAATTATTGATGACATATCCATAATCATACCCAACACGAGCATAATACAGTTTAGTATTATAAGTATTACTATTGGGTTATCAGATGCACCTAAAATCGCTTCTGAAACAAGCTTTGGCACCTTTAGGTAAGCAAGTACCCAACCAAAAGCATTTGATGTGCCAATCAAAATCATAACGATGGAAAGTGTGTTGATTGATCTGCCCAGCATATTCCAAAGCTCTTTGAATGGAATTTCTCGGTAAACCAAAAATGTTACAACAATTGCCCATAAAACAGCAATAGCTGCGGACTCTGTTGCCGTAAATACACCACTGATAACACCAAAAACAACTATCATAACAGTTACAAGACCCCAAACTGCGTCAATACCTGTTGTAATCACCTTTTTGATGGAGAACTTTTCACCAACTGGGTAGTTTTTCTTAACAGAAACAATATAGCTGTAAATCATAAGTGCAATACCCAAAATGATACCGGGTGCAAAACCTGCTAAAAACAGCTTTCCGATTGAAACACCGCCCGCCGCAAGCGCAAAAAGAACCATATTATGGCTTGGTGGGATTAGTATTCCTTGAACCGAGCTTGCCATAGTAACGTTTGTTGCAAAGTCAATATCATATCCTTGCTTAACCATCATTGGGATAAGTATTGGTCCGATTGATGCCGTATCCGCTGCTGACGAGCCTGAAATCCCGCCAAAGAACATAGAGGCAACAATGTTAACCATTGCAAGTCCGCCCCTAATCCACCCAACCAGAGCAGATGATAATTCTATGAGCCGATTGGATATTCCCCCGCCTCCCATTATCTCCCCCGCTATTATAAAGAAGGGAACAGCAAGTAGTGTGAATGTATTAATACCCTTAACCATATTTTGTGCAATCATTTGCAGTGGCAAGCCTAAGTACTGAACTGTTATAACTGTTGAAATACCAATTGCGAAAACGATTGGTGTTCTAATAACCAAAAGTACAAGGAAAATTCCAACTAGTAGTATCGTAGCTATTACTTCTTTTGGCATATTAAATCACCCGCCTTTTCTATTAATACTATAAGCATTGAAACACCTGCAACCGGAACAGATGCAAATAGGAAGCTTGATTGAATTCTAAGCCCCGGCATAATATTCAAATGCGAAAGAACTGTTATATTATACCCCTCAATAATCATAAATATGGCGAAACATCCCATTATAAATAAATTAAAGAAGTCCAAAAACCTAATAGCCTTCGGTGGCAATATTGCGTCTATTGCTGTAACACGAAGGTGTGTGTCTGTTTTGATGGCTAGTGCCGCACTTATAAGGCAAAACCAAACCATAAATAAAAGTGCGCCTTCTTCTCCCCAACCCGGAGTTTTATTTAATATATACCTACCAAAAACAACGTATGAAACGATAATAACTTGCGCAATCAAAAAGATTTTGCATGCAACCATTATAGTTTTTCTGAGTAACTCAAAAAATTTGCTCACGTTTTCTCCCCCTTATTCTGTAAAGCTTATAATTTGAGGGAGATTTTTAAATAATCCCCCTCAAATATTTAGTTTAAATTTTACTATTTAACTGCTGCAATCTCTTCGATTAGCTTAAGGTGATCCTTACCATGCTTCTCGTAAACAGGCTTAACAGCTGCTTGCCATTCTGCAACATCAACTTCGCTAATAGTTACTCCCTTTGCTGCAACATCTGCAAGAGCTTTGTCGTCCATCTTTGCTGCTTCTGCTTTATTCCAAGCTGCTGCTTCACCGATAGATTTTTTCACAATTTCCTTATCAGCATCAGAAAGTTTGTTCCAAGTCATTTCACTCATAAGGATTGGGCTTGGAGAATATTGGTGTGCATCTAGTGTTAGGTGGCTTGCAACTTCGTAGAATTTGTTAGCCTCGTAACCTGTTGGTGGGTTTTCTGCACCATCAACAACTCCGGTTTGCAATGAGCTGTAAAGTTCAGAGTAAGAAATTGGTGTTGGGCTTGCTCCAAAAGCTGAAACTGTGTCCATCATAATTTCTGTTTGTGGAACTCTTATCTTTAGTCCCTTTAGGTCAGCAATTGACTTAACGTCCTTTTTAGTGAAGAAGAAGTGACGTGGTCCTTCCTCAAAGTAACCAATTGCAAGCATTTTGCTTCCACTTGCTTGAACGTCTTCCAAAATTTCTGTTCCAATGTTGCTCTCCAAAACCTTCCATAGGTGTTCTCTATCTCTAAATACATAAGGAAGAGCGAATATGTTCATTTTCTTTGCGCCAAAATCTCCAACTGAAACTGCGTTACCTCTAAAGAAGTCAATCGCACCCATTTGCAATGATTGCATTGAAGTTTTCTCATCTCCTAGTTGCATTGCTGGGTAGATGTCAAGAGTAATCCTATCGCTAGAATTTTTTGCAAGAGATGTTGCAAACTCCTTAGCGCAAGATACAAGGAAATGAGTGTCAGCGTTAACCTCTGCCCACTTAAGTATCATCTTTGGTGCCTCAGGTGCTGGTGCCGGTGTTGCAGGACCCGGTGCTGGTGCCGGTGCGGGTGCAGGTGCCGGCGCAGAGCAAGCCGCCCCTCCAATTGCAACAACCATAGTTGCTAAAATTAGGGCTGCAATACTTTTAATGTTTCTCTTCATTTGCTAATTCCTCCAAATTTTAATTTTTTGAATAAACGTTTTCTGACTTTAGATTAATCTTTTATTAACAAATTGTCAATAGTTTTATAATATTTTATGAATAATCAGTCATTTTTGTAAATATCGAACAATAAAGTTTAAAATTTTTATAAATAATAGATAAATTTTGTAAAAAATTATTTTACATACTAATTTATTGTAATTTTTTATGTGTATTATAACAAAAAACAAATATATGTTTTAAGTGATTCTAATTATATTTTACTATTTTTTACCTTATAATATTCGTCTATTAAGCGGTTTTCAAGCCTTATTTCACTATTAGCAATCATATTTTTTTACTCTTTTATTTCAATTTTTGCATTTTTTAGATAATTGTTTACCCTATTGACATTTATTGATTTATAATGTATTTTACTTTTATATAACATTGCTAAAAAAGACCATTTGTTAAAGTTCAATTAGCAATACAATTCTCCAAGGAGGTTAACCATAACCTCTATTTATACCAAGTCTATTACCTACATGGCTTGTGGACGGGCAAGTTTTTATACGGTTTCCTTCACAAATTAACCGTAATTTTATTATACGAGGTGGTAAAAAAGTGGCAGAAAAATTCGATATTTCCATAAGAGATTCGCAAACTACATCAACCCCCCCAATCACGCCAGAGAAGTTTGATTTAGCTAAATATCAATCTTACGAAAAGGAACTTCTTATAAAAAACAAAGAATTTGTGGAGTCAGATTCCTCCCTGCTTGTTTACAGGCGTTTTAGGCCTGATGGTGTTTTCTACGACAAATGCCGTGACTACAAAGAGTCCCTTAACTTGCAACTTGGCGCTCTAAACGAAAGTATGAAGTTTAAAGCGGATATTGCAAATTTTTTGGAGCCTTGGTATGGCATCGGCTATATTGCATCTGCGTTTGGTGGAAAATACGTTTGGGAAAAGGGCAGTGCTCCTTCAGTCCCAACAATGTTTTCATCTTGCGATGAAATTTTAAACGCAAACTACAAGCCCCTTCACGAAAGTGATATAGGTCGCCACATTTTGGAAACCACAGAATACTTCCTAGATAAAACAAAGGGTATTCTGCCTATGTCATTTTGCGATGTTCAATCACCAATAAATATGCTTTCTTACCTTATACCTATTGATGATTTATTCCTCGAAATGTATGATGATATGGATAGCGTTATTGGCTGTGCCAACCTTGTTAGCGACTTGCTAATTGAATTTTTGCAAAAGCAAGAGGCTTTAATTGGTGATGCACTTGCAAAACCAGGCCACGGATTTGCAAGTAGCCGTGTATTTGACGGAGTTGGTGCAAGCAATGACAACTCCATTATGATTTCCTCACCCCTATATCGTGATATTTTTAAAGGTGCGGACGAAAAACTTGGGGATGCTTTTGGCGGCATATGCTACCACTCGTGCGGCAACTGGGCTTCCAAAATTGACTTGGTCAAAACCTTCAAAGGTTTAATGACAGTTGACGGTGCATTCTCACCAAAGACAGACCCATCACCGAATGACAGCGAGATTTTTGGGGAATCTTTTAGTAACAGTGGCATTGTTTTAAATGCACGTGCTGTTGGAGGCTGTGATGAAGCCTTTGACGAGTTCAAAAAGCTGTGGGTTCCAAAGCAAAAACTGATTGCAGTAACATATTGCGAAACCCCTGCGGAGCAAGAAAAGCTATATGATATGCTTCACCAAATGAAGAATTCTAACTAATGAAAGGAATAAGATTATGAAAAAATTTATGGACGAGGATTTTTTGCTTGATAACGACACGGCAAAAACACTTTTCAACAACTATGCAAAGGATATGCCTATTTTTGACTACCACTGCCACCTTATCCCACAAGAAATTTGGGAGAACAAGCAGTTCAAGAACATTACAGAGGCTTGGCTAAAGGGCGACCACTACAAGTGGCGTCAAATGCGCACTTTGGGCATTGATGAAGACCTAATTACTGGAAATGCTCCTGATTACGACAAGTTTTTGGCGTATGCAAAGTGTATTGAGAACTTAATCGGAAACCCACTTTACCACTGGACACACCTTGAGCTTCAACGTTTCTTTGGCATTTATGAGCCACTAACTGTTAAGTCTGCTCCCGCTATTTGGGAAAAGGCAAACGAATTCCTTGCAAAAGCTGAGTTTGGTGCAAGGGGGCTTATTGAAATGTCCAACGTTTATGCTGTTTGTACAACCGATGACCCCGCAGATACCCTTGAATACCACAAGCTAATCCGCGAGGAAGGCAAGTTAAAGGCAAGCGTTTTGCCGGCTATGCGCCCAGACAAGGCACTTGGCATTGAGCAACCAACATTTGCAAGCTACATTGATACACTTGCAAAAAGTGCTGATATGACAATCCACTCCTACTCTGCCCTAAAGGACGCAATGGCAAAGAGAATTAAGTTCTTTGACGAGAATGGCTGCAAGGCGTGCGACCACGCTTTTAACTATATCCCATACATTTTGGCAGACGAGCAAACTCTTGAAAATGTGTTTAAAAAGGCTCTTGCAGGGGAAGTTTTAACAACTGAGGAAATCGACATATATAAGACAGATTTAATCATCTTCCTTGCAAAAGAATACAAAAAATACAACTGGGTTATGGAGCTTCACATCAACGCAAGCAGAAGCAATAACGAAAAAATGTTTAATAAGCTAGGGCCGGATACAGGCTTTGATTCTGTTAACGATTTTAACTACGCACCTGCACTTGCAAAGCTTTTAAGTGCTATGGATTTAAATGACAACCTACCAAAGACCATTTTGTTCACCCTTAACCAAAAGGATAACTACGTTCTTAGCACCGTTATCGGCTCTTTCCAAGAATCCGGAATTGAAGCGAAAATGCAAATGGGAACAGCATGGTGGTTCTTTGACCACAAGGTTGGTATGATTGAGCAAATGATTACACTTGCAAACACATCAGTTTTCTCTAAATTCATTGGTATGGTAACAGATTCCAGAAGTTTCCTATCCTACCCACGTCACGAGTATTTCAGAAGAATTTTGTGCAATCTTCTTGGTACTTGGATTGAAAATGGGGAATACCCAGCTGATATTGAATACGTTGGCAAAATGGTTGAGGACATCTGCTTTAACAACGCCAAAAAATACATCGGCATTAAGTAATACAAAATAAAAAAGGCTGTTTAGTGTGTAAACAGCCTTTTTCCTTGATATCTTTAAAAACCCATATTTATTTAACCAAATCGGTAACAGCATCAACGATTGCCTTATAACCTGTGCACCTGCAAATGTTTCCTGATATTGCCATTTTAATTTCATCCTCTGTTGGAGTTGGGTTAACGATTAATAGCGCTTTTACCGCCATAATCATTCCAGGGGAGCAATATCCGCACTGGATTGCGCCATGCTTAATAAAAAAATCTTGGATTTTTTGCCCTTCGCCGTCCTCATTAAGCCCCTCAATCGTTAGCACATTTTTACCATTTGCTTGTAGCGCAAGGTAAATGCACGAGTTGTAACACTTATCATCAATCAAAACTGTGCAACCGCCGCACTCCCCTTCACTGCACCCCTCTTTTGTGCCTGTAAGATGAAGCTCGTCACGCAAAAAGCGGAGCAAGGTTATATCCTCATCAATCATTTTTTCAATATTTTTATCATTAATTACGCATTTAAGTAGTTGTTTTCCCACTTTTATTCCACCCCTTTCAAAAGTTTTTTAATGCTGTCATCCAGCATATTTGCACAAACCTTTCTTCTATATGTCTCAGTTGCCCGCAAATCTGTTATCGGACAAATTTCGCCATCCAAAATTTCCTTTGCCTTTTCTATTGTTTCCTTTGTTATCTCTTTGCCCTTCAAAAATTCTTCTGTTTTAAAGGTGCGCCTTGGTGTTGGAGCGGCGGAGCCAACCGCAATCGCAATATCAGTTATAACTCTATCATACTTCATATAAATAGCCATATTTGCGGTTGAGATGATTAGAGAGTTGCGCTTTCCAACCTTATAGAATGTAGAGCGACCTCCATCTTTTAGCGGAACAAAGATAAAGGAAACAACCTCATCTGACTTTAAAATACTCTTTTTAGGGCCCACAAAAAAGTCGCATAGTTCCACTTTTCTAACCCCCGCTGCGCTCTCAATTTGTATAATTGCCCCCAGCACCAAAAGTGGTGTAATAATATCCCCAGCCGGTGATGCTGTGCAAATATTTCCTCCAATTG
>CAZMCJ010000055.1:0-8650 GCA_964564795.1 uncultured Eubacteriales bacterium
AAAAAGTTCCAAATCCATTCACCTCTCTACTTCTATTTAGAATTTTTAGCTTTTCGGGATTTGTAAATACAATTTCACCCAATTTTTTGCGGTCAAGCTCGCCATTATCTTTCAAAATCCCCTCCCCAAACTCATCCCTAATTTCTCTAAGGCAAGGTGTGTGGGGTGTGCATACCTCACGTGCCACCACATCGGCATCAATTACCAAAAATCCAAACTCGCCAAAAATTTGTGAGGCGGTGCTTTTTCCGCTACCACTTCCGCCTGTTATTCCAATGACCATAAATTTTCTCCTAAATATATATTTTCCCATCTTAAAATAAAAGGGCTGGTGGCAGAAGAATGCCGCCGCCCCAATTATAAGTTAATTATGTTAAAGCTTGCCGCTTTATTCAGTCGGTTTTCAATTGCAACACCAATTCCTGCATTTTTGGGGCACATCGCAAAGGTTTCAAAAACTATTTCTTCGTCCAAACTACGCAAGCTTGCAAATAAGTTGTGGGCAATTTCCTCCAAATTATCCTTGCTCCCCAAATCAATCACAACTGCGTTTTCAATTTTACAAAACTTGTCCTTAACCTCACTAAAGCACAAAATACCCACTTTTTTTTCTGCCATTTTTGCCCTGTTGATTATACAATTTATAATGCTTTCAACATCACCTTTAAAAAGTGTAACAGGCGCCTTTGGGGCATAGTGCTTATACTTCATACCCGGACTTTTAACCGCTACCCCATCATTGGGTAGGGCGGTTTCGTTGTTATGCCCCTTAAAATCAGGTAGAATCTCCCTTAGCATTTCAATGGAAACTCCACCGGGGCGAAGGATGCATTTCTCCCCAAAGCTCATATCCACAACGGTGGATTCAAGCCCAATGTGGCACATCCCCCCATCAATAATCAGGGGTATTTTGCCCGCCAAATCCTCATACACATGTGCCGCTGTTGTGGGGGAGGGTCTACCTGAGAGGTTTGCCGACGGCGCCGCAAGCGCTACACCACACGCTTTTATAATTGCACGTGCGCCCTCGTGGCTGGGCATTCTAACCGCAACGGTTGGCAAATTGCAGCTAACAACATCAGGCACAATATCCCGCTTTTCCACAATTATGGTTAGCGGTCCCGGCCAAAATGCATCCATAATTTTTTGGACGTCATGGCTTATATTTTTTGCATATTTATAAATTTCGTTCTTTTCGCAAATATGGATAATCAGTGGATTATCTTGGGGTCTGCCTTTGGCTTTAAATATTTTTTGAGCCGCCTCCTCGTCCTCGCAGTTGCCCGCAAGGCCGTAAACGGTTTCGGTTGGAAGCCCAATAAGACCTCCCCCCCTTATAATCTGCGCCGCCTTTAAAATAGCCTTTTTATCCATATTATCTTGCGTTAACTTTAAAACTTCTGTTTGCATTATTCCTCACTAACAGTTAATTGTTGCGCCCTCTCATATGTGATTAGCCCGTCAATTATCTCGTCCAAATCTCCGTTTAGGATAGCCTCCAGCCTATAAAGGGTCATATTAATTCTGTGGTCGCTTACTCTGCCTTGCGGATAGTTATACGTCCTTATACGCTCGCTCCTATCCCCCGTGCCAACTTGGCTCTTGCGTTCTTTCGCAATTTGTGCATTTTGCTCTTGCAGCTGCATATCGTAAAGTCTAGAGCGCAAAACCTTCATCGCCTTATCCTTATTTTTGTGCTGGCTGCGCTCATCCTGGCACTCAACCACAAGCCCTGTTGGCATATGGGTAATTCTTATTGCGGACTCCGTTTTGTTAACGTGCTGTCCACCTGCTCCGCCTGCTCTGTATGTGTCTATTTGCAAATCGCTTACGTTTATTTCAATCTCCACGTCCTCCACCGTTGGCAGGACTGCAACAGTTACAGTTGAGGTGTGTATGCGCCCGCTACTCTCCGTTTCAGGCACACGTTGCACACGATGCACCCCACTTTCGTATTTTAAACGGCTGTATGCGCCTTGTCCGTCAATCTCGAAGGAAATTTCCTTAAATCCGCCAAGCTCGGTTGGGTTTGCATTCAAAACCTCGCACTTCCACCTTCTGCTTTCACCATACATAGTATACATTCTGTATAATGAGTTAACGAAAAGCGCTGCCTCGTCGCCACCTGCGCCACCCCTGATTTCCACAATAACGTTTTTATCGTCATTTGGGTCCTTAGGAAGAAGGAGTATTTTCATCTCCTCATCAATTTTCTCAAGCATAACCTTGCCATCGTGGTATTCAGCCTCCACCATTTCCCTAAAATCGGCGTCTAAGCTTGTTTCCATCAGCTCGCGGGCTTCTTCCACTGTATCTTTAACAGCCTTGTACTCCCTAAATTTCTCCACAATTGCAGTCAAGTCCTTGTATTCCTTCATAAGCTTCCTAAACTGCTCCTGGTCGTTCACAATTTCGGGGTCTGCCAGCTTTTCGCCAATCTCGTCGTAATGCTCCTCCAGAGCGAGTAGTTTTTCAAACATATGCTTTCTCCTTATACTATTTCAACACTTTTAATGTTTTTCTCTATTTTATTGCGTGGCGACATAATCTCGTGCCCGCACTTTTGGCATTTAATTTTAAAATCCATTCCCACCCTAAGTAGCAAAAAACGATGCTCGCCACAGGGGTGTGGTTTTTTCATAACGATAATATCCCCAACCTTTAGTTCCAAAACTATACACCTCACACATTATACTCCATAATACATTAAAATTTTTTTTTGTAAAATACGCAATAGAATTTCAAAAGTTTTTCTATTTCTCTGTTTGTCTGCATATTTATAATGTATCAACGTTAGGAGGAGCAGAAAAGATGAAGGAACAAAAATATTATCCCGAGGGGCATAAGTCATGGCAAGACAATGAAAAATTCACAAAGGAACGGTTGGAGAGCTTATCAATTAGTGGCAAAATTGTTTTCGCAAAGGTGCTTAGGTGCGATAGTTGGCATAACCTTTATGTGGATTTGGACGGAATTACCGGAATTATCCCTAAAGGTGAGAGCGTTCTTGGAATAGAAAGTGGCGCAATCAAGGATATTGCAATCATCTCTCGTGTTAACCGTTTCATTTGCTTTAAGGTGGTTTCCCTTGTGGAGGAGGGGGGCAAAACCATTGCCTATTTATCCCGCACCTTGGCGCAAAAGGAATGCCTTGCCTATTTTTTGGAGAATTTAAGAAATGGCGATATTTTACAAAGCCAGGTAACACATCTGGAGCCATTTGGTGCATTTGTGGATATCGGTTGTGGAATTATTTCCCTGATTAACATTGAAAACATTTCGGTTTCCCGCATATCTCATCCACGTGACCGCTTTAGCATTGGGCAAGATGTCCCTGTTGTTGTTAAGGGATTTGACCACGAGTGTAGCCGTATTTTTGTGACTCATAAGGAGCTTTTAGGAACGTGGGAGGAAAATGCAAGCAATTTTTTTATTGGCGAAACGGTTCGGGGCATTGTGCGCAGTGTTGAAAGTTATGGCATTTTTGTTGAGCTTACGCCAAACCTTGCGGGCTTATGTGAGTTCCGAGAAGGGGTGGAGGTTGGAATGAATGTTAGTGTTTACATAAAAAATATCATCAAGGAAAAGATGAAGATTAAAATGTTAATTATTGGTATTTTTGACCAAATTCCAGAAAAAAATACCCTGCGCTATTTTATTAGCGAAGGGCATATGGATAGCTGGCTGTATACTCCCGAAGCGTGCAAGTTCAAGCATATTGAAACGGTTTTTAATCCTTAAAATGCTCATCAACTATCACCTTTATCTCATCAACTATAGGAACAACATAGGAAATATTATCTATATATTTTGGAATTCCGGGTAGCTGAAACATCTCTATAGAGTCTCCTTTTACATTAACAAGGTTATCAATAAGGTGGATATTTGCAACAAAATCAGGTGCGCTAAAATTTGTTTGAACGTATGGTGCAATCTCCTTAAAAAGCGCCGGTGCTTTGGCAATTAGCTCTTTGTTTGCCTTTTGCTCGATTAGTGCTTTCATAAAGTCACGTTGCACCTTTGTTCTCTCCAAATCTCCCATTACGTATCTGCGGAAACGGATAAGCTGTTCTGCCTTTTCGCCATCTAGCATCTGCACACCCTTTTTAAGGTTGATTTTTAGCCCTTGGTATGGGTCGGTGTACTTCATATTTTGCGGAACGTCAAACTCCACGCCCCCCAAAATATCAATTATTCGCTTAAACCCCGCCAAATCCACCTTTGCGTAGTAGTTTATTGGGGCGCCCGTCAACCCTTTTACATTTTCAAAAAGCAGGGCATCGCCGCCATAGGCAACACTTGCGTTAATTTTGTGGGTTTTACCGTTAATATTAACCTTTGTATCCCGTGGGATTGATAGAATTTTAATTTTATTGTCATCCACATCATAGCTCATAAGCATTATTGTATCGGTGTTATACCCACCCTTATCGCTACCTATTAATAGGACATTCACTCTTGTGTGCTCTATTTTATCAAACTGCCCACTCTCCATCTGCAAATCCTTGTTAAAGATTGATGTTACCTGACCCGATGCATAAATTGCCCCGGCAGATACCCCTGCAAAAAGGAACATACAAATAATTGCATTTTTAATAAAAGTTAAAACAGGATGTTTTTTTGTGGCTTGGCGCCTGTCCATGCGTGGCTCTCTTGCCATATCTTGCACCTCATTTTTCGATATTTTTCGTATTTTTCATGATAGTTTATTATATTCCAATATGTGCTTATTTACAATAGAACTTTTCAACAAAGATTACGTGTTATTGCCACGATTTTTTGAATTTTTATTTTTTATAATTTAGGTGAGTCTAGCGGATAAGTTCTAACCCGCAATATTAATAAAAAAGGGTGGTAGTGCATAAGCACCACCACCCTTAAATAATTTTAAATTATGCTAGGTTAGCTTCTAGGTTAGCAAGCTCGTCGTAAAGCTCCTTAGGAATTGTGTTGCCAATCTTAGAGTAGAACTCCTTAATTCCAGCAACGTCTTCTTTCCAAAGTGACTTATCAACGTCCAAAAGACCCTTAACAGTATCCAAAGTAATTCCCTCTAGACCCTCAATATTGATGTCCTCTGCGTTTGGAATAAATCCGATTGGAGTTTCAACAGCGTCAGCCTTGCCTTCACATCTGTCAATAATCCAGTTAAGAACTCTCATATTATCGCCAAATCCAGGCCAGATGAACTTGCCGTTGTCATCTAGTCTAAACCAGTTAACATTGAATATCTTAGGTTGGTTTTTAACCTTAGCGCCCATTTCAATCCAGTGCTTGAAGTAGTCGCCCATATTGTAACCACAGAATGGAATCATCGCCATTGGGTCACGTCTTACAACTCCAACATCACCAATTGCCGCTGCAGTTGTTTCAGAAGCCATGATAGATCCAACAAATACGCCGTGGTTCCAATCTCTTGCTTGGTATACAAGCGGAGCAGTCTTAGCACGTCTGCCACCAAATACGATTGCAGTTAGTGGAACACCCTTAGGACTGTTGAACTCGCTAGAGATACATGGGCAGTTGATTGCAGGTGCAGTAAATCTTGAGTTTGGATGTGCGCCCTTTTCGCCAGATGCTGGATCCCAAGGCTCGCCCTTCCAGTTTTCAACGCCAACAGGAGGGTTCTTATCAAGACCTTCCCACCATACGCCACCATCAGCAGTTTTAACAACGTTTGTAAAGATTGTATCGCTCATAGTTGAAGCAAGAGCGTTAGGGTTAGATTTATCGTTTGTTCCCGGTGCAACACCAAAGAAACCGTTCTCTGGGTTCATTGCCCATAGTCTGCCGTCATCGCCTACTCTAATCCAAGCAATGTCGTCGCCTACGCACCAAACTTTGTAGCCTTGTTTAACATACATTTCTGGTGGGATAAGCATTGCAAGGTTAGTCTTGCCACAAGCAGATGGGAACGCACAAGCGATATACTTGATCTCTCCCTTAGGATTTTCAAGACCTAGGATAAGCATATGCTCTGCCATCCAGCCTTCTTTTCTGCCTAGGTAAGATGCAATTCTAAGTGCGAAACACTTTTTACCTAGTAGAACGTTACCGCCGTAACCGGAGTTAACGGACCAGATTGTGTTATCTTGTGGGAAGTGAACAATGTATCTGTTCTCTGCATCAATTTGTGCCTTAGCGTGTAGACCCTTTACGAAGTCAGGGCTATCGCCTAGTGCCTCAAAAACTTGTGCGCCCATTCTAGTCATTATGTTCATGTTAAGAACAACATAAATAGAGTCAGTTAGCTCAACGCCATATTTAGCAAACGGAGAACCAACAACGCCCATAGAATATGGAATTACGTAGCAAGTTCTGCCCTTCATAGAGCCTGTAAAAAGCTTAGTCATCTTTGCATACATCTCTGTTGGATCCATCCAGTAGTTAGTGTTTCCAGCCTCTTCCTTAGTTGGTGTGCAGATAAATGTTCTATCCTCAACACGTGCAACGTCGTTTACAGCTGTTCTGTGGTAGTAGCAACCTGGTAGTAGGTCTTGGTTTAGAAGCTCGATTTCGCCCGTCTCAACTGCCTCTTTTCTTAGTGCATTAAGTTGCTCCTCGCTTCCATCTATCCAAACAATATTGTCAGGACAAGTCATAGCTGTCATTTCTTTAACCCAGTCTAGTACTGCTTTGTTATTAGTCAAACTCATTTTTTTGCTCCTTTCATTTTTAAAAAATCTTGTTCACTTTACATTATAATGAAATTTATTGGAGATTGCAATTAATTTAACAATATTTTAGCAAACCACTAAACATTTTTGTGATGTGTACTAAAATAGTTGCTTATTTTTGCAAAATCTTCTAAATTTAGACGCTCTCCCCTTATTCCCTCCACAATTCCGACAGCGCTAAAGCACTCCAAAAGCTCTTCTTTTGTATATTTAAGGTGGCTGGAAAGCAGGCTATTTATAAGTGTTTTACGCCTTTGCAGGTATGCTCCCTTAATAAATGCGAACATTTGCGCCTCGTCCACAACGTCAACAGGCGGCTTTTCCCGCACCTTTAGGCATATCACCGTTGAATCCACCTTTGGGCTTGGCATAAAGCACTCCTTTTTAACTTGGAAAAGAATTTTCGGCTCGGTATAGTAAGAAACAGCAAGGGAAATTGCTCCGCCATCCTTGCTCCCCGGTGGTGCGCATAATCGCTGCGCAACCTCCTTTTGCACCATAACCGTCACGCTTTTTATATCAAGCTTTTGCTCTAAAAGTGCCATAATTATCGGTGTTGTGATGTAGTATGGCAAGTTTGCACACACGATTACATCAAGTCCCTCAAACTCCGTCCTGATAAGCTCCGCCAAATCAACCTTTAGAACGTCCTTGTTGATTACGGTTAGGTTGTTATGCTCCGCCAAAGTATAGCTTAAAATTTCAGGCAGGCGCTTGTCAATCTCCAAAGCAACAACCTTTTTTGCTCCCTTGCACAGCTCGTTTGTTAATACGCCAAAGCCGGGGCCAATCTCAATTACACCTGTATTCTCGTTTAGTTCGCAGCTTTTTGCAATGTTTTGTGGCACTTCCCCGTCCACCAAAAAGTTCTGTCCCAAGTCCTTTGCAAACCTGAAGTCAAACTTTTTTAAAATTTCCTTTACAACACGTGGGTTGCACAAATTCTCCATATTTTTTTCCTTTACAAAAAATTTGGCAGCCCTTATTAAAAAGCTGCCAATGCACTTTTTACACCTTTTGCCAATCCTTTGCTTCCTTTTCTTCCATTGGGATTATGGTTTCGGTTGGGTACTTGCTATCCGCTCCGCCATTTCCGTAAAGAAAAAAATCGCCCTTTTTGGTTTGCAAAAGCCTTTCTTCATAGCCTGCGCTATCACCAAAATAGCTAAAGTGCCTGACCTCCAAAGTATTTGCAGTTTCAGTGTTATATAACTTTTTTCGGATAATTTTTTTCATTATTTCCCCTCCCTTATAACATTTTGTACAAAATATTTATTTTTAAACTTAATAGTTATATTATACCATTAAACTTAAACTTTTGCAACAAAAAGCAACAGACAGAGTTAGCACAGCCTTTGACTAGTCACACATTGCAATAAAAAAACCCATACGGTAATATAATTAATTCTTAAGCAACATACTGACATCATTTTTCAAGGGGTGTTAGTTTTATTTTAAGTTGAATTATTTGATAATTGTAAAAGTATACCTACTCATCTATGATAAGGCGGAACTCATAATAGCAATTCAGTTTGCACGATAAGTAGCATGCGTTTTAGTGTTGAAAAGTAGAGAAAATATACTACTTTTATACTACCCATTATCTCCTATTATATCCTATTATTTTCCATACACAAAAATAATAAATGACATAAGAAAACCCCTCCATGTGGCTGTAAATAGCCGTTTAGAGGGGTTGTCCTTTGGTGATCCACCGGAGATTCGAACTCCGGACACCTTGATTAAAAGTCAAGTGCTCTGCCAACTGAGCTAGTGGATCATATATGGCTGGGATGAAAGGATTCGAACCTTTGAATGCAGCAGTCAAAGTGCTGTGTCTTACCGCTTGACGACACCCCAACATATTAATTTAATATAAAAATTGATAAAAAAATGGGGTGGATAATCGGATTCGAACCGACGGCCTCCAGAGCCACAATCTGGCGCTCTAACCAACTGAGCTATACCCACCA
>CAZMCJ010000056.1:0-8415 GCA_964564795.1 uncultured Eubacteriales bacterium
TTTCATTATCCACCTCGTCCGCCATACACTCCCTGCTCCACGGGGTGGAAAAGCCCTCCCTCTCCACCTCCATAACTCTGTCGATATCGCTATGCTCCATTCTTCGAATTATCAGTTCATTACTCTTTGGCACTATACCAATCCCTACCTTCTCCCATAGATATTTCCATGGAAACGTCCAATGAATAAGCGTTTTCCATATTTTCCTTTAATATTTTTCGCACCGCTACCAGCTCGTCGTTTGCCGCATTTATTATCAGCTCATCATGCACCTGAAGGAGAATATAGGATTTTAACCCCTGCTCCTTAAGTGCCTCTGCCACCTTAACCATCGCAATTTTTATTATGTCCGCCGCACTTCCTTGGATTGGGGTGTTCATTGCGCACCGCTTTGCAAACTCACGAATATTGTGGTTTTTAGAGCTAATCTCGGGGATATAACGGCGCCTGTTTAGAATTGTTTTAACGTATCCGTCCGCCTTTGCGCTCTCAACTATTTTACCCATATAGTCGCTAACCCCTTTGTAGGTGTGGAGGTATTCCTCGATATATTCCTTCGCCTCCTTGCGGGTAATGCCCAAGTCCTCGCTAAGGGAGAACTCGCCAATGCCATAAACAATTCCAAAATTAACTGCCTTCGCCTTAGATCGCATTTGGGAGTCCACCTTGTCAATCGGGGTGTGGAACACCTGGGAAGCGGTTAGGGTATGAATATCCACATCGTTTTTGAACGCATTTATCATCATTTCGTCCCCCGCTATGTGGGCAAGAACACGCAGCTCAATCTGCGAATAGTCGGCATCAAGCAGGGTAAACCCATCGTCCGCCACAAAAACCTTTCTGATTTCCCTGCCGATTTCCATTCTGACAGGGATGTTTTGAAGGTTGGGTTCGGTGGAGGATAGCCTACCCGTTTGGGTGATTGTTTGGTTAAAGCTTGAGTGTATACGCCCTGTTTGGGGGTCAATAACCGCCAAAAGCCCATCGATATAGGTGGATTTTAGCTTTGCATATTGCCTATATTCCACCAAAAACATTGCAATAGGGTGGTATTTTTTAAGCTTGTTTAAAACGTCAACGTCTGTTGAGTAGCCTGTTTTGTTTTTCTTTATGGTTGGCAAATTCAGCTTTTCGTAAAGCACCACTCCCAGCTGTTTTGGGGAGTTTATGTTGAACTCCTCCCCTGCTAGGGAAAATATCTGCCCCTTTAGCTCCTCAATTTTTATATCAAGCTTTTTGCCTATTTCAACAAGCATCTCGCCATCCACTTTAAAGCCCTTAATCTCCATATCGGCAAGCACCCTTGCAAGGGGTAACTCAACCTTGTAATATAGTGTTTCGCACTCGGTTTCTTTAATTTTTTCTTTTAAAGCATCGTGCAGATTTGCAAGGTGTGGTACGCATTTCAGGGCATATTCCTCGGTATTTTCCGCCTTTTTATCAAAGGAATAGCTCTCGTTTAAGTATTCGTTTATAAGCTCCGCCACACGGTATCCACTCTTTGATGGGTCTAGCACATAGCCCGCTAAAAAGGTATCAAACCCGGCATTAATTGGGGGCATCCCCTCTTTATCCATAAAAAGGTAAAGGCTCTTTGCATCGTGGGTGATAATCTCCATTTGCTCGCAAAGAATGCTCCCCAAAACCTCCCTATAATTTTTATCAAGGGTGTGAAGAACAAAGTTCTCCCCATTAATTGTGTAGGCAAATCCGCCATCAAACGGCAAAATGTACACCTGCTTTTTCCCCGCTAAAATCTCACCACTTTGGAAGGCTTGCATCTGGGGTTCCTTTGGCTGCACCTTTTCCGCGCCCTCACCCAGCTTTGCTATAAAGTTTTTAAACTCCAGCATATTTAGCATTGGTACCAGCTTTTCCAGGTTATATTCCTTTATTAAAAAATCAGAAATTTCTATTTCCATCGGCACATTTTTATTAATCATTGCTAAAAAGTGGCTTAAATAGGCATTTTCCTTATCGTCAAGCAGTTTTTTCTTTGTGCCTTTAGTTTCACTGCTATTTTCCAAATTTTTGTAAACCTCGTCCAAGGTTTTGTAAGTTTCTATAAGTTTTTGACCACCCTTTTGACCAATTCCCTTAACCCCAGGGATATTATCGGAGGCGTCCCCCATAATTGCCTTTAGGTCAACCAAACTGCAAGGGGGAAAATTGTACTCCTCCACAAATGCGGCTTCGTCCATCTTTTTTGTTGTGGTTTGCCCCATTCGTGTTGTAATTAGGTGGACAACGGTATGCTCGTTTATCAGCTGCAAGCTATCCTTGTCCCCTGTAATTATATTGCACTCCAACTTTTGCTCGGTGCATATTCTTGAAATTGTGCCTATTATGTCGTCCGCCTCGTACCCCTCTTTTTCCAAAACCGCCACATTCATATGTGTTAGCAGCTCCTTCAAAATAGGAAACTGCACCGCCAATTCCTCCGGCATACCTGTACGCTTTGCCTTATAGCCCTCAAAGTGCTTATGGCGAAAGGTTGGCGCACGCATATCAAATGCAATTGCAACGCCATCTGGCTTAATCTCCTCCAAAAATTTAAAATATATATTTAAGAAACCAAAAATTGCGTTGGTATACAGCCCGTCCTTATTTGTTAAAAGGCGTATTCCATAAAACGCCCTGTTAAATATTGAGTTTCCGTCAAACACTGCTATCTTCATCTAACACGCCCCATTTTTCTTTATTTTATCCTTATTATTACACAGTCTTGACCTTCGATTATGAGGGATATAATTCCATCTTTAACATCATAATATACCTCGTTCATTAAATCCAGACCCTCGGTAAACTTTGTTTCCAAAATTCCCGCTCGCTCCTTTTGTGTTAACCCCTCCTTTATGTCGTAGAGGTTAATTGTAATATTCTTTTGACCTCCCCCCCTGTTAACAAGGGTTAGGTAAAAGCTGTTTGCGCTGCTGCCCCCAAGTGCATCCCGCCCACGGGTTACAAAGCGAATATTGCCAAATACATCGTTATCAGGCGCCAAAAAAGCAACACCCCCAACCCTGAAAGCATCCTCCCTCTTTCTAAGGGATGAAACACGTTTATGGAGGTTGAATTCCCGTTCACCCGTCATTTGGAAGGTACCCCTGTTAAATGGGTCCTTCATTCCATGCATACCTTGCTCGTCGCCATAGTAAATGGAGGGAACGCCGGGGTTTGTGAACTGAAGCACAACTGCAAGGCGCATAAGACGGTATCCCTCTTCCTTCATCTCCTCCGTTATTTTAAAGGCGCCCTGTTCATCTCTATCCATCTTATCAATATCAACTTTGCACCCCAAAACCGTTGCCGCCCTCGCCACATCGTGGGAGGAGAGTAGGTTCATAAGTGAGTAGTACATCTGCTTTGGGTATACGCACCGCTGCGTTTGCAAAATATCCTTAAGCCGGTAGCTTGGAATTTCTCCTTTAAGGAAGTCTAACACCCCGTTTGTGAAGGGGTAGTTCATCACACTATCAAGGGAGCTGCCAAGGGCGTATCGCCTTTTTCTGCCATAGCTTTCCTTTATTGTTGCATCCTCCCACACCTCTCCCAACAAGATGTTATCTGTGTTTTCCCCCTTAACGCTACTTCGCATTAGCTCTATTATCTCGTCTGGCAACTCGTCTGCCACATCAAGGCGGAACCCACTTGCCCCCAATGAAAGCCAATGGTTAATCACACTTTTTTCGCCCGTTATTACAAATTCTTGCCAGCTTTTATCTTGTTTGTTAACCTCCGGCAAGGTATCAAACCCCCACCAGCTGCGGTAACCTTCCCTATCCTTATAAAATGTGTACCAGCTGTAAAAAGGGGATTTTTCCCCTTGATATGCGCCCACACTTTGAAAGTTGCCTAGTTTATTAAAATAGATGGAGTCCGACCCTGTGTGGGAGAAAACACCGTCCGCCATAATACGGATACCCTTTTTAAGCCCTTTAACGCAAAGGCGTGTAAAATCCTCGTTGGTTCCTAGCATAGGGTCCATACATTTGTAATCCGCTGTATCATATCGGTGGTTTGATGCACTTTCCGCCACCGGGTTAAGGTATATTACGTCCACACCCAGCTCCTTAAAGTAGTCCATATGGTTTTCAATCCCCTTTAAGTCGCCACCAAAAAAGTCGCAAGGGGAGTAGTACTTTTCCCCCTCAAGCGGCTTTGAAAGAGGCTCTTCTGACCAATCCTTATGCTCGTAGATTTTTCTGCCCATTCTTTTGTGGTAGGCCTTTGCATATTCAAAATTTTGGGTGTCCCCCCTTGCAAAGCGGTCGGGGAAGATTTGGTACATTGTGCTGCCTATAAACCATTCCGGCACCTTGAAATCCTTGTTGTAAATAGTTATTTGGAATGGAATTGGCGGGTCCTCGCCAAGCATACCCCACCCCTCACGCACACCCGGCTTTGCGCCGTAATAAAGCTCTTTTCCCTCGGCGGTCCTTACCCTGAAGTAGTACCACACAACTCCCTCCTTTTGATAGGGTGGCAAGGATAGCATAAAGCCACCCTCGCCTTTTTTCATCAAAAGCTCCTGCGTACCATTTTCGTCTATTATGCAAAGGTGGGCAGATTGTGGCGAGCCTTCAAAAACTGCAAGCTTTAAAAGTGTGCTTTTTTCTGTTTTTAATGCCCCAATTGGATTTCTATATTCAAAAATCGCTGGGTTGTGTGCCACATTTATCATAATAAAAATTTCCTTCTATCTATCTTTATTTTTGGCTAAATGGGGTTAGGTGCCAAATCTTTTCGTTATACTCCTCCATTGTGCGGTCGGAGCTAAAGAAGCCCGACTTTGCAATGTTCACCCCCGACATCCTGTTCCACTGCGCACCCTCACGCTCGTATTTTCTGCGTGCGTTCGAGAAGGCACGTATATAGGATGGAAAATCGTTTAGGACAAAATATTTATCCGCCACGTCAAAATCCCCAAACAGGATTGACTGGTACAAATCGGAAAACTGGTGGGAGGAAACGCCCGGCAAAGTGCCGTCAATCAGCCTGTTAAGCGCGTTTCTGATTTCCACATTCTTCTCGTACCACTCGCCCGGCTTGTAGCTGTTATATTTTTTCATACGGTCAATTTCCTCAACCGTTGCGCCAAAGATAAAGATGTTGTCCTTGCCCACTTGCTCAAAAATCTCCACATTTGCGCCGTCCATGGTGCCAAGAGTTACTGCGCCATTCATCATAAATTTCATATTTCCTGTGCCTGATGCCTCTAGCCCTGCAGTAGAAATTTGCTCGCTTATGTTCGCCGCAGGTATTAGCACCTCTGCTGCCGAAACGCTGTAATTTTCCAAAAATACCACTTGCAGCAAATCCTTAGTTCGTGGGTCGTTGTTTACAAGTGTTGCTATAGAATTTATAAGGCGAATAATATTTTTTGCCCTGCTATATCCAGGGGACGCCTTCGCCGCAAAAATAAAGGTGCAAGGCTGTGTCATAACACCGTCATTCTCCGTTATAAAATTATAAAGGTACAAGATGTGTATGCACTTTAAAAGCTGGCGTTTATACTCGTGCAGACGTTTTGCCTGAACGTCGATAAGGGCATCTGTATTTAGTATAACCCCTTGATTATCAAAAAGATACTTTGCCAAACGGTGCTTATTCTTGTGCTTAACGCTACCCAGCTTCTCCAAAAACGAGCTGTCATCCACGAATGGCAAAAGCTTTTCAAACTCCCTGTAATCACGTATAAATCCATCCCCAATAGTTTCCTTCATCAGGTTTGTCAGCTCTGGATTTGCAACCGCCAGCCACCGCCTATTGGTTATTCCGTTGGTAATGGCAAGGAATTTATCCTTATTCATCTCAAAGTTATCTTTAAACAGGGTTTTCTTTAAAATACTGCCATGAAGCTGTGAAACACCGTTGACCTTTGCACAAACAGCCACGCAAAGGTTAGCCATTCTAATTTGCCCAAAAGCAACAATTGCCATATCCGCAATTTTATCCATATCCTTGGTGTAAGTGTTAAAAAGCTCCTCGCAATAGTTTTGGTTAATTGAGTGTATTATAGAGTATATGCGTGGCAGAAGGATTTTAAACATTTGCTCATCCCACCGCTCTAACGCCTCATTTAGGATTGTATGGTTGGTGTAGTTAAACATTTGTGTAACGATTGAGTATGCCTCGCTCCAGCTAAAGCCCTCCTCGTCCATCAATATGCGCATTAGCTCTGGTATTGCAAGGGTTGGGTGGGTATCGTTAATTTGCACCACCGCATATTTAGGCAAAGTACGCAAATCCCCATGGTTTTTCTTGTGGTTTTTAACCATATATTGCATTGTTGCAGATGTAAAGAAATAGAACTGCTTAAGGCGCAGTTGCTTGCCCGCCTCGTGGTTATCCTCTGGGTATAGCACCTTTGAGATAACCTCCGCCAGCTCCTTTTCCTGCATTGCTTGGTAATAATCCCCCTTGTTGAAGGACTGCACATTAAAGCTCTTTGCCGTCCGTGCGCTCCACATTCTTAGGGTTGACGGCAGGGCGCTTTTATAACCAACTACAGGCATATCATATGGCACCGCCAAAACGGTGTTGTAGTTTTTATGGTTTATTCGCATTTTGTCTTTTTCCCAAATCTCCTCAATCTCGCCGCCAAAATGCACCTCAACCTGCTCATCAGGGCGCTCAATCTCCCAAACAAAGCCGTCCTCTATCCAGTTGTCCTCCATCTCCACCTGCGCTCCGTCCACAATCTTTTGCTTAAAAAGACCATACTCGTAGCGGATTCCGCACCCCATTGCGGGCAGTTCCATGGTCGCAAGCGAATCCAAAAAGCACGCAGCTAATCTGCCAAGGCCACCGTTGCCCAGCCCCGCATCGCTCTCTTGGTTTGCAATTTCGCTAATGCTAAGCCCCAGCTCCTCAAACGCTTTCTCATACTTTTTTTGAAGCCCCAGGTTAACCATATTGTTGATGTAGGCTCTGCCCATCAAAAACTCTGCCGACATATAATAAAGGCGCTTTAAGCCCCGCTCCTCCACCTCTTGGTTGGCAGAAACGTATGTCTCTAAAATATTATCCCTTATAGAAATTGCGCCAGCCTTGTAAATTTCCTCTTGGCTTGCGTTTTTAAGGGTCTTGCCAAAATGGCGCTTTAGTTTTCCTAAAATATTTTGCGCCTCAACCGAATAATTATTTTCCATTTCGTCCTCCTAATTTTTTATACTAATATTATTATAGACAATATAGTGCTAAAACATTACCCCCGCACCCAAAAAAGTGCAGGGGTACTTTTATTACATTTTACACTAAATTCTCAAATAAATCAAAGTATTTCTGTGCTGACGCCGCAAAGCTGTTGTTTAGCTCCATTGCGTTTTGCATAAGTGATTTATGAATTTGCTTGTCGCTAATGCTTTTTACTGCGTAGCGAAGTGCATTTAGCATCTCGTGCGCGTTAAAGTTGGCAAAGGAAAAACCATTTCCCTCACCCGTAATTTCATTATATGGCGCAACTGTGTCACGCAGTCCCCCTGTTTCCCTAACAATTGGCAGGGTGCCGTAGCGCTGGGAAATCATTTGCGAAATTCCGCATGGCTCGAACTTTGACGGCATTAAGAAAAGGTCACTCGCCCCATAAATCTTGTGGGCGATTTTATCATCATAGCCAATATAGCTGCACACCCGCCCCGGGTAGCAATGCTCCATATCCCTAAAGAAACTCTCGTACATTTTGTCCCCATTGCCAAGGAGAACAAACACAATATCCTCCTCCATCATCTCGTGGAAGACGCCCATAATAAGGTCAAGCCCCTTTTGCGCCGTCAGCCTTGTTACCATACCCACCATTTTGGTGGTTGGCTTTAGCTTTAGCCCAAGCTCCTTTGCAAGCTCCTTTTTGCCCTTTGTTTTGTTGCCGAGCGACCTTTGGGTGAACTTAAATGGGATGAAGGGGTCTGTTTTGGGGTTGTATTCCACCACGTCAATTCCGTTTACAATGCCCGAAAGGTCATCGCTGCGCTTGTTTAAAATACCCTCCATGCCGTATGCGTAGTAGGGCGTTTTAATCTCCATAGCGTAGGAGGGGCTAACGGTGTTTATTTTGTCCGCAAAATATAGGGCGCCCTTTGTAAAATTGGCGCAGCCGTAAGCCTCAAACCCCTCATCTGTGTAATATTTCGCATCAATATTTAGCAGATCATTCACAAACGAGTAGGAAAACTTGCCCTGATACATCATATTATGGATTGTATAAAGGGTTTTTATTTTGCCCTGACTCCTATTTTGGTAGTTTGTTTTGATTAGTGTTGGAATCATAGCCGTATGCCAGTCGTTGCAGTGGATAATATCGGGCATAAATTCGATATATGGTAGGCATTCCAAAACTGCTTTAGAGAAAAAGGCGTACTGCTCCCCCTCTGCCTCTCCCCCTTTATAAATGCCCTCATAGAAGTAATCGTCGCT
>CAZMCJ010000057.1:0-8282 GCA_964564795.1 uncultured Eubacteriales bacterium
CACAGTTATAGAAAAGGGTGGAATGGTTACAGACACACTCTTTACCGATGTGGTGGAGATTTTGGCAAACATAAGACCCCAAGATGTGGGGCCACTGCAAAAGGAGCTCACCGAGCAAAGTGCGGGAACAATTAATATAAAAGAGATTGGTGAAGAGTGGTTAAAAGTGAAGGAGAGTAAAAATGATTAAGAATATTGAAGAAATGATTGGCAACACTCCTGTTTTCAAGCTACCAACTGACGAGAATATGGCGGAGATTTATGTTAAAATAGAGAGCAAGAATTTGGGCGGCTCCGTTAAGGATAGGATTGTAGTTGAGATGCTTAACAAAGCGGAGTCTGAAGGAAGACTAAAAAAGGGTGACACAATCGTAGAGCCAACAAGTGGTAACACCGGAATTGGTCTTGCCCTTATCGGAAAAACAAGGGGGTATAACGTTGTAATCGTTATGCCTGATACAATGAGCGTGGAGCGCAGACGCCTTATAGGCAGCTACGGTGGCGAGATAATCCTGACCGAGGGAGCAAAGGGCATGAAGGGCGCAATAGCAAAAGCAACGGAGTTGGTTGCCGAAAAAGGCTACTTTATGCCAAACCAATTTGAGAATATTGCGTGTGTGACAGCACATAAAAAAACAACAGCGCCAGAGATTTTTGCAGAGTTTGAAGATAGCCTAGATGCGTTTGTGGCGGGAGTTGGAACAGGTGGCACGATAACCGGCGTTGGCGAATTCTTAAAGGAAAAAGGGTGTAAGGTTAGCATTATTGCGGTGGAACCAGCCTCCTCCCCTGTTTTGTCTGGTGGCAGTCCCTCTCCACATAAAATCCAAGGAATTGGCGCAGGCTTTATCCCAATAATACTTAATACCGAAATTTTAGACGGGATTGAAAAGGTTGAAAACGACGATGCAATAAATGCCGCAATTGAACTTCGCAAATTTGGACTGCTTGTGGGCATATCAACAGGTGCTGCATATGTGGGTGCAATTAACGTGGCAAAAAGGCTTGGAAAGGGCAAAAAGGTACTATTTATAGCGCCGGATAACGGTGAGAGGTATCTAGCATAAAAAAGGGGGATATTTATGGTATTACTAATAAACGGAAGCCCAAATAAGAAGGGCGAATGCCAAACGGGTCTGGAAATTTTGCAAAAGGAGCTACTGGCAAAGGGTATTGAAAGTGAGATTGTAAACGGGGGCGAATGCGTGAACAGCTGTACACAGCCGTTTTGCGTAACATGCTCCACCCCATGTAACAAAAGCTGTTACGAGGGCACAAAGATGGAAGAGGCACTTGAAAAGATGTATGCGAGCGATTTCGTGGTGTTTGCAACCCCTGTTTATTTTGGAACACTAAGCGCGCAGCTAAAAGCTTTTTTTGACAAAATGCGCCTTTCCCGCAACAGCGATCTGGTGCTGGGCAAAAAAACAGCGGCAATTGCGGTTGGTGCCTCCCTTTACGGTGGTCAGGAGGGGGCAATTAACACAATCCACCAAATTTGTCTTGTTATGGGTATGACCATTGTGGGCAACGCAAGTGCAGGTATGCCGGGGCATTTTGGTGTTAGGGCTCGCAGGCCAATTATGAAGGATGATGCGGCGCTTGGATCGATTGTTTCGCTAGCTGCCCGCATTGCAAAAGAGATAGAGTAAAAAAGCGTGAAGGGAAGTGGTAAAATATGACCTTTAGAGAGGAATATGAGCAAAGAGAGCGGGAGTTTTTAAGCCCCTTTGCAACCTTGAGCGCAAACACAAAAGGGCGGGAGCGAAAGGAAACGGAGTGCGAGATGCGCACCCCCTTCCAACGTGATAGGGACAGAATAATCCACTCCAAAGAGTTCAGGCGCATTATGCACAAGACCCAGGTGTTCATTGCACCGGAGGGTGACCACTACCGCACCCGCCTTACCCACACACTGGAGGTTAGCCAAATTGGCAGAACAATAGCACGGGCGCTTAGACTAAACGAGGACTTGGTGGAGGGCATTGCCCTGGGGCACGACCTTGGGCATACGCCTTTCGGCCACAGTGGCGAGCGCACCCTAAACCGCATTATGAAAAATAATGGGGGATTTAAGCACAACAAGCAAAGCCTTCGTGTGTGCGAAAAAATTGCCAAAGGTGGCAAGGGGCTTAACCTAACATTCGAGGTGCGTGACGGAATTGTAAATCACGCAGGGGGGGACATTGCAGCAACGCTAGAGGGCAAAATAATAAAGTATGCCGACCGTATTGCATACATAAACCACGATATTGACGATGCGATTAGGAGCAAGGTGCTATCGCAGGAGGATTTGCCAAAGGAGGAGATTGCCATCTTGGGACAAACCCACAGTGCAAGAATTAATACGCTCATTAAAAGCATTGTAAATAACAGCATAGGGCGAAATCATGTACTTATGGAAGAAAGCGTGGAGGAGGCAATGCTAAGTTTGCGTAAGTTTTTGTTCCAAAAGGTGTATAGCGATAAAAAGCTAAAAGAGGTTGAGGAAAAAAAGGCGGATAAAATTATAACCATTTTGTTCGAGCATTTTTTGGATAACTCGGACCTTATGCCGGAGGAATATGGGATGATTGTAGATAATGACGGTGTGGAGCGTGCCATCTGTGATTTTATAGCGGGTATGACGGATAGGTACGCCATTAGCACTTTTAAAAAAATTTGTATACCATCTGCGATAAATGAGTAGAATAACATAAAAAGTATAAAAATTAATAAATTTTGTATAAAATAAAGGATATTAGGGTGTGAGTGTAGAACTATATAATATACACCCTTTTGATGGGAGGTGATGGGGAATGAACAGACTTTCCGATAATTTTCTGCAAGAGATTAAGGACAGATGCCCTGTTGAAAATGTTATTGCGGATTATGTGGATTTAAAGCGAAGCGGTGCAAACCTATCCGGTCTTTGCCCATTCCACAGGGAAAAAACCCCCTCCTTCGTTGTGTCACCCACAAAACAAATTTTTAACTGCTTTGGGTGTGGCACAGGGGGCAATGTTTTCTCCTTTATTATGAAGATAGAAAACGTAGAGTTTTACGATGCGGTGGCGCTCCTTGCAAAGCGGGCTGGGATGGAGCTGCCAAAGAGCGAGGATGATGATATTGCAAAAAAACGCTCTCGTTTCTTACAGATTAACAAAGAAAGCGCACGTTTTTTTAATGCCTGCCTAAACGAAAGCGCTGGGAGGGAAGCACTTACCTACCTTAAAAACAGGGGGCTTAGCGATGGTGTTATCCGCCGATTTGGCTTGGGTTTTGCACCAAATAGCTGGACAACCCTAATCGAACACCTCTACAAAAAGGGATTTTATAAAAACGAGATTTTGGAAAGTGGTATGGCAATTGCAGGCAAAAACGGCTCCGCCTATGATAGATTTAGGAACCGAATTATGTTCCCCATAATCAACGTCAGGGGTGAAGTTACCGCATTTGGTGGAAGGGTGCTTGACGATTCCCTCCCTAAATATTTAAACTCGCCCGAAACAATTGTCTTTAACAAAAGCAGAACACTATTTGGTATGAATATTGTAAAGGGTGAAAATCCAGAATTTATTATCCTTGCGGAGGGGTATATGGACGTTATTGCGCTGCACAGTGCAGGGTTTAAGACTGCTGTTGCCTCGCTCGGAACCTCGCTAACACCCGACCAGGCACGCCTGATACTACGCTACAGCAAGGAAGTCATCATTGCATATGATGGTGATAACGCTGGTGTTGCTGCGTCTAATAGGGCAATTAGCATCTTGAAAGAGGCTGGGATTGCGGTTAACGTGCTCACGCTAAAGGGGGCTAAGGACCCTGACGAATTTATTAAAAAATTTGGCAAAGAACGCTTTGCTCTTGCACTACGTGGCAGCGACAATTACATAGAATATAGAATTGCCAAACTGTCAGAAAGCTACAACTTGGAGGAAATTCCCCAAAAGGTGGAGTTCCTTAAAAAGGTGACAGAGGTACTGCTTGATATTGAAAGCCCTATAGAGCGGGAGCTTTATAGCCAAAAGGTGGCAAAGGATTATGAGCTTGCACCCAATGCTATTGCTATGGAGCTTACACGCCTATATAAGGCAAAAAAGGCAAAGGTAACAAAAGAGCAAAAAAATAAGGACAGGGAAAGGCTAACCCCAAAAATTTTAACAAGGGAAAAAACATTTAACAGCAAGGCACAAAGTGCCGAAAGTGCGCTTTTAGCACTTATTTACGAGCATAATGAAATATATTTGGAAGTTAAAGACATAATAAAGCCAAGCGACTTTTTAAATACCCTAAACTCCCGCATTTTTGAATACTTTGCAAAAAAATTGGACGAGGAGAGGGAAATTGATATTGCGCTGATGAACGCAGAATTTAGTGGCGATGAGCTTTCTTATATAGCAAACATTATTGCAAAGGAAACAAAATACGACAACCCGTCTGACGGGGCTAAGGATTTTTGTGGCGTTATCCTAAACGAGCGCAAAAAGCTTTTGGCTACCTCGGGGGAAGATGAAAATATGAAAGAGATGATAGAGTGGTACGAAATAATGAAGAAAAAAAAGAAATAACTTCTGAGAAGAAGGGTATAGCGGATACGGCTAAAGTTGCCCTAATACGCGAAATTATTGATATGGGGCGCAAAAAAGGCACCCTTGAAAACAAAGAAATACTAGAAATTTTAAGTAGTGTTGAGCTTGAGGTGGAGCAGATTGAGAAAGTCTATGAAACCTTAGAGAGCATAGGCGTTGAAATTGTGCACGAGTTTGACGATGCTGTTGATTTGGACGAGCTTGAGCTGGAGCTTGAGCTGGAAAGTGAGGAAACCAAAGAGGATTTGGACGTTGCGCTGGTTGCTGAGGGCATTGCAATTGACGACCCTGTTAGAATGTACCTTAAGGAAATTGGTAAGGTTCAGCTACTTACTACGGATGAGGAGATTGACTTGGCTCGCAGAATGGCAGAGGGGGACGTAAAGGCAAAACAACGCCTTGCGGAGGCTAATCTTCGTCTTGTTGTTTCCATTGCAAAGCGATATGTTGGGCGTGGTATGCTGTTCCTTGACCTTATTCAAGAGGGTAATTTAGGACTTATAAAAGCGGTTGAGAAGTTCGATTTCACAAAGGGATTTAAATTCTCCACATACGCAACTTGGTGGATTAGGCAAGCTATAACAAGGGCAATTGCAGACCAAGCAAGAACAATTCGTATACCTGTGCATATGGTGGAAACAATCAACAAGGTTATACGCATATCCCGCCAACTTTTACAAGAGCTTGGCCACGACCCATTGCCGGAGGATATTGCAAAAGAGATGAATATGCCTGTTGAAAAGGTGAGAGAAATAATGAAAATTGCGCAAGAGCCTGTATCGCTGGAAACACCGATAGGGGAGGAAGAGGACAGCCACTTGGGCGATTTTATTGAGGATCAGGACGCACCTGCACCGGCGGAGGCGGCATCCTTCACCTTGCTTAAGGAGCAGTTGGTAGAAGTTTTGGGAACACTTACCCCACGTGAGGAAAAGGTTCTTAAGCTTAGATTTGGTCTGCAAGATGGCAGAGCAAGAACGCTAGAGGAAGTGGGCAAGGAGTTTAAGGTAACACGTGAGCGCATTAGGCAGATTGAGGCTAAGGCACTAAGAAAGCTGCGCCACCCAAGCCGCTCAAAAAGGCTTAAGGACTTTTTAGATTAAAATTTGTTATGATGTTGGGCGCCTTTTTTGGGCGCCTACCACATTTTTAGGAGAATGGGCAATGAAGGAAAAACTGATAATAGATGTTGCGGGAGTTCGATTCGGTGGGGATAAAATAGTTGTGATGGCAGGGCCATGCAGCGTGGAGAGCGAAGAGCAAATTTTGGAAATAGCTAAAAATGTTAAGGAAAACGGTGCCACCATTTTGCGTGGTGGCGCATGGAAGCCACGTACAAACCCCCACTCATTCCAGGGAATGGAATACGAGGGGCTTGAGTTTTTGCGTCGCGCAGGGAAAGAGACAAACCTGCCTGTGGTGACGGAGATTTTAAGCCTTTATCACATAGATTCCGTTTATAAAAATTCAGATATTATGCAGGTTGGAGCACGCAATATGCAAAATTACGAGCTGCTTAAGGAGCTTGGAAAGCTTGATAAGCCAGTTCTGCTAAAGCGGGGTTTTGGCAACACAATTGACGAGCTGTTAATGTCCGCCGAATACATAATGTGCAGCGGAAATCAAAACGTTATACTATGTGAGCGGGGAATTAAAACATTTGAAACATCAACCCGAAACACCCTTGATATAAGTGCAATCCCACTCCTTAAAAGGCGCACACATCTGCCTATTGTTGTGGACCCAAGCCACAGCGGTGGTGCGTATTATTTGGTGGAGCCACTTTCGATGGCAGCAATTGCGGCGGGCGCAGACGGACTATTGATAGAGGTGCACAACGACCCTGACAATGCCCTTTCAGACGGGGCACAAACTATAAAAGCTTTAAAAAATTGATGGAGAGTATTGCGCCGGTGGCAAACGCTGTTGGCAGAAGTGTGTGAGGGTGAGAAATGAAAACGCTTGAAATTAGAAATATCGACATCGCATCAAACATTTTCATAGAGAAGGGTATTTTTAAAAATGCGGCAAACCACATATACAAAATGAAAAGGTTTAAACGTGTATGCGTGGTGGCAGACGAAAACACAGCAAAACTTTACTTAAGCGACCTTAGAAACTCCTTAATCGAACAGGGGGGAATTGTAAGCATCCATATTTTAAAAGCGGGGGAGCAAAGCAAAACCCTGAAAAGTGTGGCGGATATTATGGAAACACTTTGCGAAAATTCTATTGCACGGGGGGATTTACTCATAGCCCTTGGTGGAGGAATGGTGGGGGATATTACGGGATTTGTTGCATCAACCTACCTTCGTGGAATATCTATTGTGCAAATTCCAACCACCCTCCTTGCACAGGTGGATTCCAGTGTGGGGGGCAAAAATGGGGTTAACTTGCCACAAGGCAAAAATTTAGTTGGAACCTTCTACCAACCACGCCTGGTGTTGGTTGATTCGGATTTGCTAAAAACACTGGATAGCCGCCAAACGGCAAGTGGTATGGCGGAGGTTGTTAAGATGGGGCTGATTGGGGATAAAAAAATACTGACCCTTATAAAAAATACAGAACAAAATATTGAAGAAATTTTATACCGCTGCATAAAGTTCAAAAAGCAAATTGTGGAAATGGACGAGAAGGACAACGGAATTAGGAACACGCTTAATTTTGGCCACACAGTAGGGCACGCAATCGAAAAGATTGGTGGGTTCCAAAAATACACCCATGGTGAGGCGGTGGCGATTGGTATGGTCTATGCCCTCAAATTGGGGGAGAATTATGCAATTACCAAAGGCACGATAAGGGCGGATACCTGTGCGCTTTTGGAGAGCCTTAACTTGCCAACTAGCTGTGATTTTGAGATTAACCAGATAATAAACGGAATTAAGTTTGACAAGAAAAAACGGGGGGATACCATTGGCTTTGTTCTGCTTCGTGACTACGAAAACCCAATTGTGGAGCCAATATCACTAAGTACACTTTACAGTATGCTAAAGGAGCTGAGCTAATATGGGATGCGTTTGGACAAAAACATAAAAATCTCCATCTTTGGTGAGAGCCATGGTGGGGATATCGGTTGCGTTTTGGATGGTATGCCTTGTGGGATTAAGGTGTATAATGGGGAAATTACGGCGGAGCTTGCACGTCGTTGCCCAAAGGGTGACGGAATAACGACCCTAAAGAAGATGACGAGTTTGAGATTATTTCGGGCGTTAAGGACGGCTTACTGCGCCACTTGTTAACGCAGGGGCAATTTGCAAAAGTTTTCTTGCGGATCAAGGTGTCATGTTTTACTCCCATATATATTCGATAAAGGATTTGTTGAATACACCCTTTAAAGGGGAAAACATGCTAAATAATAGCGGTAACTTTGTGAATAGTGATATAGAAAAACAATCGCTTCAGTTGATTGAGAGAACAAGGAATGACCCTGCAATTGTAATGCACGCCCCTGTTATTGTGGAATGTGCATGTGCGGTGGCACTTACAAATCTGTATTTAGAGAGATAAAAGTGTAAGAATTTAAAAAAGAGATTGATGCAATTGACAAGGGAATGCGCACCCTGTTTTTAGGACGGTTTGAAATGAGCCGAAAAATCGGGGAGTATAAAATGGAGCAGAATTTGGAAGTTTTGAATAAAGAGCGTTAGGACACCAATTCCAATTAAAACCAGTACAACTCTAAAAAAGTTGAGCCAAAATCTTCTACTCTTA